>NZ_JBMDXJ010000147.1:0-1587 GCF_048594945.1 Pseudactinotalea sp.
CGCCGTCGAGCTGCTCGCGGGCGGCGACGTGCCGGTGACGCGGATCGCCTACGACGTCGGGTACGGCTCGCTCTCGGCCTTCAACGCCGCGTTCCGGGACCTGACCGGCATGACCCCCACGACGTACCGCGCCAGTTTCCGCGACTCCTCCCGAGGGCTGCACTGATCAATGCGGACCTGTTGCGCGATGCCCAGGCACTGTGGTGTGGCCGTCCGCACCGACGTTGGCGAACCACCTCTCCGAGCGCGACGTGCGGGACAGGCTCGTGGCACAGCTCCCCGAGGGTCAGCGGACCTGACGTGGCCGCGCGCCCGGGGATCAGCTGACGCCGCACGCCCAGCGCCGCTCCCTCGCTCAGAACGGTGGCGGGTCCTCGTCGCGGAGTGGCGGCAACGCGGTACGCCGGCGCTCGTACTTGTGCATCGTCACCGTGCCGTCGAGCTCCTGCACATACCTCAGGCCGGTCGGCGTGGTCCAGGTCCGGCGGCCGCGGGCGTCCACGACATACCTCCAACCCGCATGCGTGAGCAGCAGGTGATGTCGGCGGCAGGGCGGGTCGAGGTTCGTGACCGTGGTGAGTCCGATCGGCCACGGGACCCGATGATGGATGTCGCACCTGTCGGACGAGACCCCGCAGGAGAGGTGGATGCACTCGGGTTCTCGGGCCCGCACCAGATCGGCCATCGCGGCGGTCGGTCTGTACCGATCCCGACTGACCTCGAGCACCGTGCGATCGAGTGGATCGGTGACCATCCGCGCCCACGGCCCGCCCGCGGCGAGTGCCCGGGCGACCGAGGCCGGGATCGGCCCGTAGCCCTCCAGCTCAGCAGGGGCATCGGCTCCCTCGAGCCCGTCACCCGGCCCACCCTCGCTACCCATCGCGGACGTCAACGGCACCACCACCCGCACGTGCGCCGAGCGGCCGCCGATCACGCCCACGGGCATGCCGCACTCCGGCTCTCGCTCGCCATCGGCGGGCGCGGCGCAGTCGGCCGAGGCGTCATCGACGTGCTGGCGCGGGCATGCGCCGATCCAACCGGACTGGACCGCGCTCTCACCCATGAGAGCGAGCGCATCGGCCCGCAGCTGTTCGAGCGTGCGTTCGTCGCCCGTTGCCTGGGCCGAACGTGCTGCGGCATCGATCGATCGGAACAACTGGATCGCTTCGGTCGCGGGCATCACCGCGAAGGTGCTAGCCATCCCATCGGGAAGAACCCGGGGAGGATCCACGCGGCGCCCCTGAGCCGCCCGCTCACACCGGTGCTCGAAGTCCTTGCCGTCGACCTCCGGGCGCGCGGCAGCGAGCTCACGCCGCAGGCGGCCGGTCGGGAGGTGGGCCGCCTTGGCGAGCACCCGATCCTGGACCTCAAGCGCCACCTCAGTGGGGAGATCCTCGATGCCCGTGACGATCAGATCCGCTTTCGCGGCGTCGATCGTGCCGGCCTCGAGCGCGTCCCCGGTGGGAATCGCGACACGATCGAACGCCAGGCCAGAGCGCACCAGCGTCCGCGCGGCGCGAGGTCCGATCCCGAGCCGCAGCGACACACATCGCGGGCCGACGCGCGAGATCGGCTGCGGCCAGGCGC
>NZ_JBMDXJ010000148.1:0-9049 GCF_048594945.1 Pseudactinotalea sp.
TCAGGTGCGCACGCTGGACGGACGGGAGCACCGGATCAGCTACGACATGCTCGTCCTCACCGCCGGCGCCATCACCCGCACGCTCCCGGTACCCGGTCTCGTCGGGGCAGCCCTCGGGCTGAAGACCGTCGAGGAAGCCATCGCAGTGCGAGACCGGCTGCTCGGCGCGTTCGTGAGGGCCGCGCACCTTCCACCAGGGCCCGAACGGCGCGCCGCGCTGACCGTGACGATCGCAGGCGGCGGATTTACGGGCGTCGAGCTCTTCGGCGAACTCCTCTCGCTGGGCACCAGCCTGCTGCGCTCCTTCGACGAACTCGACGTCGACGACCTGTCGTTCCATCTCGTCGAAGCCAGCGAGCGCATCCTCCCCGAGGTCAGCGACGGACCGGGCGGCTGGGTCGTGCGTCACCTGGAGGAACGCGGCGGCCACATCCACCTGAACGCCCGTGTCGTCTCCGCCACGGACGGGCGCATCGTGCTCTCGACCGGCGAGGAGTACCCCAACGGGATTCTCGTGTGGGCCACGGGGAACGGATCCAACCCCGTCGTCGCCCATCACACCGACATGCCGCTCGACGCGCGCGGTCTGGTGATGACGCGCCCCGATCTGCGCGTGGGGACGCACGAGCACATCGTGACCGACGCGTGGGCCGCCGGAGACGGCGCCGCGATTCCCGACCTCGCGTCCTCCGCGCCAGGCGCGCTCACGGTGCCCAACGCTCAGCACGCCGTCAGGCAGGGCAAGCGCCTGGCCGCGAACATCCTCGCAACTCTCCGCGGGCGAGAGCCACGGCCGTACCGGCACCACAGTCTGGGCACGGTCGCCACCCTCGGTATGGGGTACGGGATCTTCCAGTACCGACGCATCGTCGTCCGCGGGTGGGTCGCTTGGATGATGCATCGCGGGTACCACGTGCTCGCCATCCCCACATGGCAGCGCAAGGCCCAGGTCCTGCTCGTGTGGTTCGCGGCGCTCATCTTCGGCCGCGACATCGCCTCACTGCCCTGGATCGGCCGACCTCACGATGCACTGCGCCACGGCGGCGACCCCGATCTGATGCTTCCAGCACGTCACGAGGCGGCGGCCTCCGGCCCAGCCCCGGAACACGGTGACGAGCCCATGGGAGCACCTCATGCCCGTTGACCGCCGCGCGGCCACCCTCCGACGACGGTTCGTCCGCGCCCGACCGCAGCACCGCCGGAGTCCGCGCGGTGCTCTCGCCGGGCTGGCCCGGCGTCGGGTGCACCTGACGTGGACGAACCTGTTCGGGGTCGTCACGGCCACCTCGGTGGTCGTCCTTGCGGTCACCGGGATCCTGCTGTCCCGGCACTACGTCCCCTCCGGCGACCTGGTCACCTATGCCGGAGGCTACGTCCCGTTGGTGGGGTCTCGTGTCTCGGAGGCCTTCAACTCCGTCATGGCCATCTCCTTCGAGGTCACCGGCGGCCTGCTGCTCCGGCAGACCCACCACTGGGCGGCGCTGCTGCTTCCCGCCTCCTTGGTCGTGCAGCTGATGTCAGCGTTCTTCAGCGGGGCGTTCCGCCGCCCGCGCCGACTCTCGTGGCTGCTCCAGGTGGGGCTGCTCGTCCTGGTCATGGTCGGTGGCTGGTCCGGATACGCACTGCCGGACGACATGCTGTCCGGCACCGGTCTCCGGATCGTGGAGGGTGTCGCACTCGGCATCCCCGTCGTCGGGGTGTGGGTGGCCCGGCTGCTCTTCGGCGGCGAGTTCCCCGGGCTGATCATCGAGCGCCTCTACGCCATCCATACGGCCCTGGTTCCTGCCGGGATCGTCGCCATCGCGGTGCTTCGCTTGATCCTCGCGCGTCGTCGTGGACCGACGGTCCCGGCCCGCGCCGCAGCCACGGGCTCGCGTGGTGTCCGGCTCTGGCCGGTGGGAGCCCTCGCGATGCTGGGCATGGGCGCAGTGACCGCCGCCGTGCTGGTCCTGTTCGGCGCGGCGACGACGATCGGTCCCGTGTGGTCGTACGGTCCGGCGGACCCCGGCAACGCCGGAGCGGGCTCGCAACCCGACTGGTACATGGGCCTGCTGGACGGGGCGCTGCGACTGGTTCCACCAGGGTGGGAGGTGGTGTGGTTCGGGTACACGTGGACCTTCGCGGTCCTCGTTCCCGTCGCCGTGGTGGGCGCGTGGTTCATCGCGCTGGCCGCCTACCCGTTCCTGGAGTCGTGGATCACCCGCGACACCCAGGATCATCACGTGCTCGAGCGGCCGCGCAACGTTCCCGTGCGCACGGGCATCGGCGTCGCCGGAGCACTGTTCTACGGCGTCCTGTGGGCAGCGGCCGGCGCCGACATCATCGCAACGACGTTCGGCGTGAGTTTCGAGTCCGTGATCCGCACCCTGCAGGTCACGCTGATCCTCGGGCCGCCGCTCGCATTCGGCGTCACCCGCCGCATCGCGGTCGGGCTGCAGCGCAAGGACCGCCACCTCGCCCTCCACGGACACGAGACCGGGCACGTGGTCCGCACCGCGGATGGTGGCTACGCGGAGACGCACGCACCCGTGGATGCGGCCACACGCGCGCTGCTGGAGACGACGCCCGTCCTCGCCGCCCCGGTCCGGCCGGGCCTGCACGGCCGACTGGCGGCGAGGCAGCGCCTGCGCGGACATCTCGGCCGGTGGTTCGCCCAGGGGCATGTCCGCCCTCAGCGCACCTCGCTCGGTACGCCGACGGCCGAGCTCGCGCCCACGCCGGCGAACGCGGGCTCAGCCAGTCCGCAGTTGCGGGCCTAGCGGGTCAGGCCGCGGCGAACCGCGCGGCGACTGCTTCGCGCGGCCGGCGACCGAGCTTGGAGAGCTCGCGAAGCACGGCGACGCCGACGTGCCTCATGCCGAGGCCGCTGCCTTCACCCACCGCGTCGTAGGTGGCGGCGAGCACCACGTTGCGGATCTCGCCACCGGTCAGCTCGATCTCGCGGGAGAGGAACTCGACGTCGATCGGGTCGTCGTCGTCACGTGTGACCACGGGCTGCAGATGCTGCTCCCAGAGCCGCTCGCGGGTGGGAGCGTCGGGGTCGGGGAAGTTGATCATGAAGTGCAGGCGGCGGGCGAAGGCGGGGTCGAGGTTGCCCTTCAAGTTGGTCGCGAGGATCGTGACGCCGTCGAGCTTCTCCATGCGCTGCAGCAGATAGGCGACCTCCATGTTCGCGTACCGGTCCTTGGAGTCGGAGACACCTGACCGTGCCCCGAAGAGCGCATCGGCTTCGTCGAAGAACAGCACCGCGTGCATGGCGGAGGCTTCACGGAAGATCCGCTCGAGGTTCTTCTCGGTCTCGCCGATGTACTTGTCCACCACGGTGGTCAGATCGACTTGGTAGAGCTCCATTCCGAGGCTCTCGGCGATCACGTGCGCGGCGAGCGTCTTGCCGGTGCCGGGGCCGCCCGAGAACAACGCGGTGATGCCGTTCGCCTTGCCGCCGGTGCCGTGCAGCGGGCCGAGCGCGCTGACGTCATCGCGGTGCTCCGCCCACGACAGCAGCCGCTCCATCTCGCGCCGGGTGGTGGCTGGCAGCACGAGATCGTCCATGGTGGCGGCGTGCGCGCCGGCGCCTGCTGAGCCGTGATTGCCCAGCCTTCTGGCCGCTTGCCGTAGCAGCTCGGCATCCGGCTGCGCCATGCCCGCGAGCGCCGCCATGGTGCGGGCGTGCGCGGCCACAGCGACGATCTCCTCGGGTGACATCTGAAGCCCGACCACGCGGTCGAGCATCGCCGTGTCGTCCACACCCAGCTCGCTGCGCCACAGTGCCCGGCGCTCCTCGCTCGGAAGTCGCCCGCAGGCGATCACGGGCGGGAGATGCTCGGCCCAGCGCACATCCCAGCCGCAGGTCGCCACCACCACGACCGGCACGGGTGCTGCCCAGCAGCCCACTGCGACCGACGCCGCGTCCTCCTCACTCACACCTGCTAGGACCAGGATCTGCTGACGCGAGACGGCGTGCGCTAGCGATTCGCGCAGCACCTCGCCCAGACTCGTGACACGCGATCCCAGGTCGACCACGACGGCCCCGATCCCCAGCCGCGCGCAGCTGCTCGCCGCGACGACCGAGCCGGTCCCACCCAATGGCTCGTGGATCCAGACGAGCGGCTCGTCGGCGAGCAACGCGCGAGCGACATCGGCCACCGCCTCGAGGTCGATGTGCGGCGGCCGCCTCAGCAGCCGAGCCAGCGCAGGCTCCGGCGTGGTGTCACCACGCACCGCACGAACGAACCGGTCGTCGACGCGTGCGGTCCGTGAGAGCAGCGACCCGCCCCCCTCGATCGCGAGCAGCCCATGCCGCAGGAGCTGGCCAGTGGGGCGTAGGGCGGCTGTCGCCGCCTCATCGAGCAGCCCTATCCCTGCGAGTTCGAGCACGACGGCGAGGGTCGGCCCGGGCGCATCTGGCGCGGTCAGCGTTCGGGCAGCCAGGTCGAGGTTCGGGTCGAGTGCGAGCGCGGTGAGGACGCGCACGATCGCGGTCTCGCTCTGGTTCAGCCCCCATGCATCGACGAGCGTGGCCAGCCGGCTGCCAAGCTCGGTATCGATCTCGGCGTGCGCCTCGTGCTCGAGGGCTGCGGCGTTGAGCGCGTCGCTCCCGGCGCCGATGTCCAAGCCGTGGTGTCGCCGCCCCCGCGCAGTCTCCAGGGCCGCCAACGTCGCCGCGAAGAGCGCGTGCTCGCTCACAGGTGCGGCGGCTGCCTTCATCTGTCAGGCACGGCCCGCGCGAAGCATCTCTTCGGTGTACGCCTTCAACCGGGCACCCGCAAACGCCTTGGCTTCGGCTGCCACCGTTCTGGTCAGTTCCTCGACATCTCGATCACCATCGATGAAGACTCTCACCCATTCGCTCACTCGCTCCGGAGTCACGAACCACCACAGGAACTGCTGGACAAGTTGTGACGTCAGCGTCTCGTGTGCGCCGTTGCGCTTGGTGTTGTACAGCGCAGCGGCGATGCCCTCAGTGACGCCCTCGCCGGCCAACCCCTTGGCCACGCCACGACGGAAGGCGACATAGACGCCGGAGCTGCGGTTGCCCGGTTTCCGCCTGCTCTCGAGCAGCATGTCCAGGACCCGGTCGCCTGCGAGCAGCCTGTCGACGGTCCCTTGGACACGAGCAATCAGACCCTGCAAGGAGAACTTCTCCAGATCGTCGGAATAGGAGCGGTTCTCGCTTGCCACCACGCGATTGTTGAACTGCGCATCGGTAGGTGTCCGATCTCGGACGAGAGGTCGAGTCAAGGTCCCGTCCCAGGTGTCCACCAACTTGCCCGCCTGCTGCTCGGCGCGGATGTGGTCTTGCACGAGACCGAATCGGGTCACGGTCGCCGCGATCTCCTCATCAGACAGCAGGCCCTTCAGCGCATCAGCAACTAGCTGCGATGGGATACCGAGGAGTGCTTCACCGAAGTCCCTGTCCACGTAGGGAGGAAGACCACGGTAGTTTTGCGCCCGCTGGGCCGCGATCGGTCCGTGGGGTGTCCCGTCGTCCCGCGCCCACATCGCCTCGGTGCCCGAGATCACGTGGTCCATCTTTGACCCGAACGCCATGTCCAGGTCGATGCCCGTGATCCCGGTCACCCCTCCAGCCCCGTCGGTCTGGATCAGGTAGTTGCCCTGGTGGCGGTCGAGCTGACCGCAAACGGCATCGAGCAGCTGCAACTTGTTGAGCGAAGACTGGAGCACCGGGTCGTCGAGGGAGATCGTCTCCTTGCCCTGGGCGTCTGGCCCGCGCCCGCCTCCATCGTGTCGAACGTGATAGTCGGATGCACCCGCGCCTTGGGCCGACTCGAGGACCGTTCCGAGGTGACTCCTGGCCGTGCCATCGGCGGCGACCAACGTCTGCACCGCGAACTCCGCCCGAGCCGTGACGCCAGCGTTGAAGAGCTGGTCGAGTCGGTACATGGCGACAGCGCGTGCACCGAAGTTCGGGTCTTCCCACGTGATGCCGACGGCGATCTCCTGCGGCTCAACGTCCGTGGACATTCCTTTGTCGGCCTTGAAGAAGCCCGTGAACTGGGGCCCCTCTGGTGTGTCCCAGGTGGACTCCGTCACCGTGTTCTTCATACCGGCGGCACTGCGGCCTCGGGAGGTTTCCGACGATGGCGCAAGCGTGACAGCGCTGAGCCACTGGGGCGCGCCGGCGTTGACGAGGCTCAATTCGTTCGCCAGCCGAGGGCGGAGCATCGCGATGACCTGTCGACGTTCCGCCTTGGCGCGCTGATCGAAGGCCTGCTCTGGGTCGTAATCGAAGCGGTCATCGGTCTGCGGACCCTTTGCTGATTGCTTGGAGTTCGCTGCCTCCCAGCTGTCGACCATCTTGCTCACCGTGACGAGCTTGGATCGCATCGCCTTGCGACGCTTATCGAACTCCTTCTCCCGCGCCTTGCCCAGTTTCCCCATGACGGCGGCTTCGAGCCGCTCGTAGTCACGCAATCCGCCCAGGATCTTGTCCCAGTTCTTGCCCAGACCGACGGCCTTCCGCAATCTCCCGGACGTCCCCGCACCTCCCATGCTCTGCGCGGCCATCGCGGTGCCGGCGAGCTTGCGGTGCACGGATCCGGAGGGCTGCAGAGTGTGCGCCACCTCGTGGGCGAGCGTGTGCATCCCCTCGTCAGTGTCGGGCGCGTACTGCCCGGCGCCGAAGAACACGTCGGAGCCGCGCGTGAACGCGAGCGCGCCCATCGTGGCGCTCAGCTGCTCGGCGTGAGCGCCGCGGTGCACCCGCACGTGCGAGAGCGAGGTCCCGAAGCCACTCTCGAGCCGCCGCAGCACCGGCGTGTCGAGGCGTGTGCCCCTCCCCGACTGCTGTGAGAGCAGCCGATCGGAGTCGGCATCGAGCGCACCACCTTCTGCACCGATCGCCCCGTGGCCGGCGGCGAGTCGCCGCACCGGCACGGCACTCGCGTGCCCGGCGTCGTCGTGGCCGTGGTCGAGGTGCGCGGGATGATCCGCCGCACGCATCCTGGCGATCGCCGTCTCGGCGGCACGATCGGCGGCGCCTTCTGCGCTGTCATGGGATGCGCCCACCAATGTTCCGGTCACGGGGCCCGAACGTGCCGGCGCCGCAAGCGCTGGCTCGAGCGCGCTCGCCAGCCGCTCGTCCTCGAGTGCCGGAGACATCTGCTGCTTGTCGGCCAGCATGCGCTCTGCTCGACCCATCGTCGACCCCTTGCTCCCGGTATCGCTTCAGGCTAGGAGCGCCCTGGCCTCGACGACATCGGTAATCGGTACCCAGAACCGCAGGCCCTCGCGACACAGGCGCGGGCACTGACGTGCGGGCGGGTGGCCCGGCATGATTGCGGCACGAGTGTGCCGCCGCAGACAGCTGCCCGGCATCGTCCAGGACGTGCTGGTATCGCCGAGTTCCTCGAGAAGAAGTACATCGCCGTCGACTGGTAGCACCTTGACGACCGGCACACCGAACGCCTGGTGACGATGAGGCCGGAGCGGTGCGCCCAGCGCACGACCATCCAGCCGCCTCCGTGTGGTCAGCCCACGGCAGCGAGATGTGCTGGCCCGACCTCGATCAGCGGCAACGGCTCCTCGGGGACGTCGATCCGTGCGGCGGCGGCCTCGGCGCGCGCCTGCCTGCGCGCCGGGTCCCGAGCAAGCCTCGGGTCCGCCACCGGGATGGCCGCCAGCAGCTTGCGGGTGTACGGATGCCGCGGATCGGCGAACACCGCGCCGGTCGGGCCGATCTCCACCAGCTGGCCGCGGTAGAGCACGGCGATCCGGTCGCACAGCTCCCGCACAACCGCGAGGTCGTGCGAGATGAACAAGTAGGTCAGACCGAGATCACGCTGCAACCCCCTGAGCAGCCCGAGGATCTGCGCCTGCACGGACACGTCGAGCGCTGACAGCGCCTCGTCGCACACGACGAACTGCGGATTGACCGCGATGGCGCGCGCGATGACGATCCGCTGCCGCTGCCCGCCGCTGAACTCGCGAGGAAACTTGTGCACGTCGTCGATCCCGACCCGCGCGAGCACCGCCTCCGCGGTCCCCTCAGGATCAGGGTCGTCGGTCAATACCTCCAACGGCTCCGTGACCTGCTGCAGAGCCGTTCGCTGGGGACTCAGCGCCGAGTAGGGGTCCTGGAAGACGATCTGCATCTGCCGGCGGTAGCGCTGCAGCTCGCGGCGGCCGAGCCCGCCCTGCTCGACACCACCGAAGCTGATGCTGCCCACCGTCGGGCTCTCCATCTGCAGGATCATCCGGCCCAGCGTGGTCTTGCCACTGCCCGACTCCCCCACCAGACCCAGGTTCTCGCCCTCCCGGATGTCGAGGCTCACGCCGTCGACCGCTCGAAGCACACCCGTGCGAACGCCGAAGGCGCCCCTGATCGGGAAGTCCTTCGTCACGCCGTCGAGCCGCACGAGCGCCTCGCCGTGCCTCGCCGCGCACCGCTCAGCCATCGCGCTCCTCCTGCCGGATGTCGGTGAGCAGGTCGCGCCCCGGGATGGCATCCAGCAGGCGGCGGGTGTAGTCCTGCTGCGGCCGGTAGAAGATGTCGTCGACGCTGCCAGTCTCGACCACCCGGCCCTGCTGCATCACGACGACCTGCTCGCACATGCCCGCAACCACGCCGAGATCGTGCGTCACGAACACGATCGACAGATCGGTCTGCTGCTGCACCGAGCGCAGGAGGTCGAGGACCTGCGCCTGGATCGTGACGTCGAGCGCCGTGGTGGGCTCGTCGGCAATCAGCAGCCGCGGGCGCGACAGCAGAGCCATGGCGATCATCACACGCTGTCGCATGCCGCCCGAGAGCTCGTGCGGGTACTGGCCGTGCCGCCGCTCCGGGTCGTCGATCCGGACCAGGTCCAGATGCTCCACCGAGTGACGACGCGCCTGCTGCCGCGGCCACCCGTGGAAGCGTCGGCCCACCTCGTCGAGGTGGTAGCCGACCTTGCGCAACGGGTTGAGCGCCGTCGTCGGGTCCTGGAAGATCATCGAGTTCGGCAGCCGGCCATGCCGGGGCGCCCGGGCGCCGATCTCGCACGGCCGACCGTCGAACGTCGCCTCATCAGCGCTCACCTCGGACCCC
>NZ_JBMDXJ010000149.1:0-4749 GCF_048594945.1 Pseudactinotalea sp.
CTTTGACGCACCGTTTCGGCTGCTGGCGCCGCGCGAACTCATCCTCGCCGGCGACTCACTCGTGGGCAGCCTGATTCCCGCACCGTGAGCGAACGCCCGTGTGGGGCAGACTGTTGCGGTGCGAACGGTCGGAGTCGAGGAGGAACTGCTGCTCGTCGAGAGTGGCAGTGGCCGGGCGCTATCGAAGGCCGGCCAGGTGCTGCGTCGTGCGGCAGCCGAGCGCGCCGAGCCTGCGGTCGCGACCGGACTCGACCCGGCGGCCAGCGAGGTCGTCGGCGCGCTAGAGAAGGAGCTTCAGCAGCAGCAGATCGAGACCGGGACGGCGCCGCACAGCGACCTCACCACTTTGGAGGAGGATCTGCGGCAGTGGCGGCGCACGGCGATCGACGCCGCCCGGCACAACGGTGCCCGGGTCGCGGCGATCGCTACCTCGCCCGTGCCGGTCGAGCCGCGCATCGTGAACGACGAGCGCTTCGACCGGATGACGCAGCGGTTCGGCCTCACCACCGCGGAGAACCTCACGTGCGGATGCCACGTGCACGTCTCGGTCGAGTCGCGTGACGAAGCGGTCGGCGTGATCGACAGGATCCGGCCCTGGCTGCCGATCCTGGTCGCGCTCACAGCCAACTCCCCGTTCTGGCAGGGCCAGGACACCTCATACGCCTCGTTCCGCACCCAGGCGCAGGGCCGATGGCCGACGGCGGGGCCCACCGAGCTGTTCGGGTCTGCCCAGGCATACGATGACCTGGTCCGTCGCATGGTGGCCTCCGACACCGTGCTCGACTCGGCGATGATCTACTTCGATGCCCGCGCCTCGGAGCACTACCCGACCGTCGAAGTGCGCGTGGCCGACGTGTGCACCGACGTGGGCGACACGGTGATGCTCGCAGGTCTGGCACGGGCGCTCGTGACCACGGCGGCGGCGCAGTGGGCCGCGGGCGACCCGGCGCCGCCCGTGCCTATCGCGATGTTGCGGCTGGCGTCGTGGCAGGCATCGCGTGCCGGAGTGAGCGCCAACCTGCTCGAGCCGCTCACCGGCCTGCCGCGGCCGGCGAGCGACGTCGTCGGAGAGTTTCTGGAGCACGTCGGTCCGGCATTGCGGGAGTCGGGCGACGATGCCGATGTGACGGCGGCTGTGGGCACCGTGCTCTCCCGCGGCACCGGCGCTGACCGGCAACGCGCCACGTGGGAGCAGACCGGCGACCTCGCCGACGTTGTCGCACAAGCCGGACGAATCACTGCAGGTCATGACTCCTGACACCACCGCGCCCACACTGGCGCTGCTGCTCGTTGACCTGCAGAACGCCTACTTCGAGGCGCCGGCGCTCGCCGGCGTACGGGAGTCGCTGATCGAGCGGGCCAACGAACTCGTGCGCGCTGCGCGGGCGGCCGGGCGGCCGGTGGTGCTCGTACGCACCGAGCACGCTCGCGACCGGTCCACCTGGACGATCAACATGCGCGCCGACGGCGAGGGGTTCGCGTTCCGCGGCACCGAGCAGGCCGCGTACGTCAGCACTCTCGAACGGGCAGGTGCGATCGACGTGGTCAAGACCCGCGACGACGCCTTCCACGGTACCCGGCTGCGTGAGGTGCTCTCCGGGCTGGGTGTGAGCCAACTGTTGATCGGTGGCGTCTCGACGCACAGTTGCGTGGCCGAGACGGCGATGGCCGCCTTCGCGCACGACTACCGCGTGGCGATCGCGGGCGAGGCCGTGGCGTCCGAGAACGGCTCACTCGCGGCGGCCATGCTCGACTTCCTCACCGAGGAGCTGCGCCAACCTGTGCTCGATCATGCGGCCAGCCTCCGGCTGCTGCAGGGTCCACTGGACGCACGGTGACGCAAGCTGCCGCCGCGGGACAGCGACACAGCTAGCCTGGTCGGGTGAGTGCGACGGTGCTGACCTGCTCGATCCACCACGACCGCACCGACCGGAGCTCGGCGGCGCTCGTGGCGGCGATCCGAGATGCGCTTCCCGTGTGGCACGTCGACACAGTCGGTGTCGATGCCTTCGCCGATCCCTTCCGCGGCACCTATGTCACGCGCAACAACGCCACCGAGTCCCAGCAACGGATGCTGGAGGCGCTGGTGGGATCCGACGCCGTGGTGCACGTGGTGCCGTCGTACTTCAAGAGCCCGCCAGGTGCTGCGAAGAACGCGTTCGACACGATCGACTGCCCCGAGGCGTACGCCGACAAGGTGCACCTGTTCGTCTCGAGCAACCACAAGAACCAGGACTTCGGTGCACGTGAACTGCAGCGGGTGGTTCAGGCAGTGCTTGAGCTCAAGGATCTGCGGGCCGTGCTCGTGCCCGAGATACCGGTGGTGGACCCGGACCACCTGACCAGTGACGCCACCGAGGTCGCCCTCGCACGGGTCGCTCACCTGCTCGAGCAATACGGCTGTCTGGTGGAGCGCCCTGCCGACTGACGCCGGGGTCCGCCCGACTCAGGCGTTGGGTGGCTTCGGAATCGGGTTCGTACGGAGCGCGTCCGCGACCGCGACCAGGTTGGCGGCCATGGCCTCGCCGGTGGAGGCTGACCAGTCGTGACCGGTGGTGGTGTCGAGGTAGTCCGGCCCCGGCCCGGGGCCGGTGTGCCAATAGGTCCACGCCTGTGCCGGGATCGTGTAGCCGATGTCCATCAGGGCGCCGGCGGTGGTCGCGATGATGTGGTGCGCCCCATCCTCGTTGCCGGTCACCACGACGCCTGCCACGCGGTTGTAGGCGACCGGTGTGCCGTCCTCGGTGGTCTCGGAGAGCATGGCATCCATGCGTTCCAGCACCCGCTGGGTGATGCTCGACGCCTGTCCTAGCCAGGTGGGCGTCGCGATCACGAGGATGTCGCTGGCGAGCACCTGCTCGTGGATCTGGGGCCAGGCGTCACCCGCGCCCTCGTCGGACGTGACACCCGGCTTCACGTCGTGATCGACGACTCGGATCATGTTGACGTCCACGCCGCGTGCGCGAAGGGCGTCGATCACCACCTGCGCCAGGGCCGCGGTGTTCGAGGTCTCGTCGCCGGCCTTGAGCGTGCAGTTCAGGACCAGCGCGGTGAGCGTCACCGCTGCGCCTAGTGGTTGCGGAGCAGGTCGATGAGCTCGTCCTTGGTCTTGTCCGAGTAGCCGGACAGCCCGAGCTCCTTGGCGCGGTCGCGCAGCTCGGCGACCGTACGGTCCTCGTAGTCCTCGGCCCTGCCGCCGCGACGGCCCACGGTGCCCTTACCCTCGGCGGCCGCGGCGTTGGAGATCCGCGCAGCCTTCTCCTTGGAGGCGCCGTCATCGCGCAACCCCTCGTACATGTCCGGGTTCTTGATCGACGACGGTGTGTCCTTGCGAGGCATGTCTGCTCCTTCGGTCGTTCGCGATCATCGGCGGTACAACTCTCGTGACGGTACGCCGCTGCGGCGCCGTTGGCCACCCTGGATCGCGCCCGTGGGGTCCCTCTCCCGGCGTCGGCGTCAAGGTCGATCTGTCCCGTCGGCTATGCCGTGGAGCGCAGACAGCGTAGGTTGGGGTCACGGACCCCGCTGAAGAAGACGGGCGGGCCATTGCTGCTGAACGCAGAGGGCCACATGCGCACGTCCCCGTCATCCCGGCCGCGAGCCCCGCAGGCACTCACGCACGCCGAGCGGTCCGAGCTCACCGATCGTCTGGCCTGGAACGCTCACCACGCCACGACCGCCGACGAGCGGCAGTACGTCGAGCGCGAGATCGTTCGACTCAACATCCGTGTCGCGCGAGCGATCGCATCGCGCTACCGCGGCCGTGGCATCGCGCTCGACGACCTCGAGCAGGTGGCGTGCGAGGGCCTGGTGAAGGCCGTGCAGCGGTTCGACCCGGCCCTTCACCACGATCTGCTCAGCTACGCGGTGCCCACTATCCGCGGTGAGCTGTTGCGTCACTTCCGGGATCTGCACTGGGCGGTACGGCCGCCCCGACGGCTTCAGGAGCTCGAGCGCCGTGTGGCCGCCGCCGTGGTCGAGCTGGGCAGCGAGCTTGCCCGCCAGCCCAGCTCGGAAGAGATCTGCACGCACCTGGCCCTCGATCGCTCCGACCGTGGCGAGGTTGTCGCAGCGCTGCGCGGATTCCGACCCCTGTCGCTGGACAGGCCGGTCGGGGGCGATGGCGCAGCCACTGTCGGCGACGTGGTCGCCGACCCCGTCGATCGGCTCAGTATCGCCGAGGACCGTGCGCTCCTGGCTCCGGCCCTGCGCCGACTGAGCGCCCGTGACCGGCGCGTCCTGCACCTGAGGTTCGTCGAAGATCGCTCGCAACGAGAGATCGGTGACGAGATGGGCGTGAGCCAGATGCAGGTGAGCCGGTGGCTCGCCCGCATCCTCGCGGAACTGCGTGGCCGGCTCACGGCCGGCGTCCGTCGACGTGAGCCGCTGGCAGTGTCCAGATGAGCAGTCGACACAGCAAGGGAGAAGAGTGATGGCCAGAAGCACCGAGAAGAATCCGAACAAGTCCGCGAAGATCCTGTACCAGCCTGTCGGCCTCGTGAGCAGTGTGATCGCCGGGGTGGTCGCCGGACAGATCTTCAAGCAGATCTGGAAGCGTGCGCTTCCGGGCGATCATGACGACCCGCCGGAACCGCTGCAGTCGGAGTACTCGTGGAAGGAGGTCGTCGTCGGCGCACTCATCCAGGGTGCGATCTTTGCAGCCGTCAAGGCAGCGGTCAGCCGTGGGGGTGCCCGCGCCTTCGAACGCTGGACCGGCGAGTGGCCGGGCAACTGACCCCTTGCCGGATT
>NZ_JBMDXJ010000015.1:0-17322 GCF_048594945.1 Pseudactinotalea sp.
ATCGGCCGAACCCACGCCCGAACCCGCGTGCTGATCCTGGCCCAAGACCTCCACGTCCGCGTCATCAACGCCACCACCGGCGAGATCCTGCGCGAGCTCACCATCGACCCCACCCGCGACTACCAGCCCCAACACCCACGAGGACGAAGGGCCTGAACCCACGAGCCGTGGTTTCAGGCCATTCCGATGTCCTGCGACATCACATGGCGGTAGCGGTGGGATTTGAACCCACGGTGGGCGATTAACCCACACAGCATTTCGAGTGCTGCACCTTCGGCCGCTCGGACACGCTACCTGGCCGAGACAGGGTACCCAACGGTGCCGGTCCGCCCAAACCGAGCACCGCCGTCGAGCAATCAGACCCGCGCATACCGCCGCACGAACGCCGACAGCAGCACATGCGCGTGACCCACCGGGGCGCCGCGGACGCTGCTGATCACCGCGTCACGGGTCTCAGGAGGGAAGTAGCCGTGGTTCGCGTAGACGCGGATGCGGTGCACGATCGCGTCCTCGTCGAGCTCGGGGTGGAACTGCGTGGCGTACATGTTCTGCCCGAGTCGGAACATCTGCACCGGGCAGGAGTCAGCCGTGGCGAGCAGCACAGCGCCCGGAGGCAGCGACGACAGAGCCTCCTTGTGGCCCACGTAGGCCGCGAACACCTCAGGCAGATCGGCGAGCAGCGGGTCGCGGCGACCCTCCGAGGTCACCGTGACCTCCACCGCTGAGACCGGCTCGGAGTAGGTGGAGTCGACCACCCCGCCGGCGTGCAGCCCGAGCGTGCCCACCCCGTAGCAGGCGCCGAAGAAGGGGAAGTCGCGGGGCACCACCTGGTCCAACAGCCGCCGCAGATCGGCCTCCACACGCACCTGCAGCTCCGACTTGTGCCGTTCGCCCGAGTTGAACGGGCTGCCGCCGAGGAAGATCCCGGAGTACGCGTCGAGGTCGATCGCCGGCAGCGGAGACTGCTCCAGCCGGAACCGCACCAGTTCCTCGGACGCGAGCTCACCGAACTGGAGGAACGAGTCGTACTCGGCGTCCGCTGCGTCGTCCTCAGGCCGCGTGGAAAGCAGCAGGAACGGTCTCATTGGCTCGCGATCCACGTGGCGAGCACCACCAGTGCGACCACCAACGCCACCGCGTACCCGAGCACCATCCCGCCGATCGCGAGTCCGCGGCCGGTGCGGGCGTTGCTGCGCGTGTGCCACAAGCCGGCGTGGCCGAAGCCGATGGCGAAGAGAGCCGGAACCAGCAGGAACACGCCGGCGATCCCGCACACGAGCGCCGCCACAGCGAACCCGCTCGTGGGTGCAGGCCGCGCCTCGTAGCCCGGACTGGAGAAGGTCTGCTCGTAGCTCGGCAGCGGGCGGGTGTAGGGGTTGACGAACACCTGCGGGTCGACCGGGGCGCGCAGGTCGGCGCGGCTGCGGGTCGACAACGAGTCCGGTACGTGCAGGTCGAGATCGGCGGCACCGTAGGGGGCTGCGGGCGCCGACAGCGGGGTGAACCCGGGAGCACTCACTCCTCGACGTCCTCGGCTTCTTCGTCCTCGATCGGGCGGCAGCCCTCGGGCGCCGGGATCGGCGCCTCGGGGTCGAGCGTCACCTCACCCTCGGAGAGCACACCCTCAAACGCCTCCCCGAGCAGAACGTCCACCGTGGCGTCCTCGCGGTCGTCGAGCACGATCTGCGCGCCGTTGAAGAGCCCCGCCAGCGTGTACGCCGCCGTGACGCCGAGCGGACCGGTGGTGATCTGCACCGCCCCGCCGTACGGCGTCCCGTCCGCCAGGTTCCCGACCTCGACGCCGCGGTTCTGCAGCGTGGCCGCGGTGCGCGAGGCCAGCCCCTGCTCGTCGGTCCCGTTGAGCACGTTCGCGCTGATGTCGGCGTACGCCACGGGTGTGGTGTCCGCAGGCGGGCACGGCGGTGCGATCGGCTCCGGTGTGGGTGCCGGCTCGCCGCTGTTGACCGGGATGTCGATCGGGGAGGGGATCACGCCCGACCAGACCGCACCTCCGAGCAGGCCCACGAGGAGCAGTGCGGCCACGAGCGTCCCGAAGATCACCGTCTGGCGTTGCTGCATATGCCGACGGCGAGCAGCCCGGGCTCGGACTGCCTCGTTGCTCTGACTCACGCCGCCAAACCTAGCCGACGACCCCGGCCCGGCCGCTCACGTCAGGTCCAGCACGCGCGCGTGCAAGACGTTCCGCTGCCCGAGCGCGGCGCGCAGCGCTCGGTGCAGCCCGTCCTCGAGGTACATCGTGCCCTTCCACCGGACCACGTGCGCGAACAGGTCGCCGTAGAACGTGGAGTCCTCGGAGAGGAGGCTGCGCAGGTCGAGGGTGGACTTGGTGGTCACGAGCTCGTCGAGCCGCACCTGCCGCGGCGGCACCTCGGCCCAGTCCTTCGGCGTGGTGCGCCCATGATCGGGGTACGGGCGCTCGTCGCCGACAGACTTGAAGATCACGCCCCCGATCCTAAGAGACCACGGCCGCCGGTCGGCATCCTTCGCTGGGTGGACATCTCGCCCCATCGACGGGCACGCCCAGGAGGGCCAGGATGTCCTCATGTCCTCCCCACCCCCTGGTCCGCCCGGTCCGTACCCGCAGGGCCCGACCGCGCAGCCCGGCTTTGGTCCGTCCCCTCACCCTGGTCCTGCTCCCGGCCCGACGGCGCAGCCGGGGTGGGGAGGTGCGCCTCCTCCTGGGTGGGCCGGCCCACCCGGCCCACCGCCCATGGCGAGCCAGGGGCGGGGCCAGGCTCCGCCGTCGGACAGGCTCACGACGGTGGCCCAGATCCTGTGCCCGATCCTGGTGATTGCGGGGTTGAGCATTCCGCAGCACGGTTCGGTCGGCTGGGCCGACTACACGCTGTGGGCGGTGTTCGCGGCTGTCGCGGCGTTGGCGCAGCTGATCACGCTCTCGGGGAACCGGGACCCGGTGCAGGCGACTGTGATCCGCACGATCGCCACCGGTGCGCTGGTGGCGTACTGGGTGGTGATCGTGCTGCCGGGCATCTCCTCCAACGGCGGGTTCCTGCAGACGCTGGGGGTCGGGTGTGCGGTGGTCGCGGCCTGGCTGGGCGGCGCCCGGCGATGACCGGCCGGCTGGCGCTCGCCACGGTCGCGCTGCTGCTGGCGCTCGGGCTGCCGTGGGGTGTGGTGGGGCCGGAGACGGAGTATGTGGCCGGGTGGATCGCGCCCAGCTACTGCAGCGTGGACTCCGACGGCTGGTTGTGGTGCACGCCCGGCTTCACCAGCCCGGGCTACACCGTGCCCGGTCAGGGCGCCGCCTACGCGGGGTTCCAGACCTCGGCCCGGTTCACGATCGTGCTCGCGGTGCTGCTCATGGCGCACTGGACGCGCAACGGCGGCCGCTGGCAGCTCCCGGCCGCAGCGCTGCTGCAGGTGGGTGCGGTGGTGCTGGCGGGGTCGGCGCTCCGCTCGGGTGCGGTGGCGGCGTTGATCGCGGCGGCGCTGCTGCTGGCGGAGTCGGGTCTGCTCCGTGGACGCTCGTTGCCGGCGATGGGCGGCACAGGTAGAATCTCACAGCCATTCAGCAGCGCATAGATAGTCGATCTCAGCAGAGGAGCCGTGGTGGCCGACGTGGTCCGTGCCGTCTACGAGATCGAGACCGCGCTCCCGCTGGAGCAGACCGCCGCGGTGATGGCGGGCGAACAGAGCAGTGGCACGTTCGTCGCGGTCGCGCGTGAGACCGACGAGCTCAAGGCGCGGTTTGCCGCGCGCGTGGTCGAGATCGCCGAGCTGCCGCCGAGCGGGCTGCCGCCGTTGCCTGGCGCCTCGGGTGACTGGACGCAGGCGCGTCGCGCCCGGGTGACGATCGAGTTCCCGCTGCACAACTTCGGCCCCTCGATCCCCAACCTGCTGGCCGCCGTGGCCGGCAACCTGTTCGAGATCCGCGAGGCGGGCGCGCTCAAGCTGGTGGACCTCGAGCTGCCGCAGGCCTTCGCGGACGTCTACGGCGGCCCACAGTTCGGGGTGGACGGCACGTTCGACCTCGCGGGGCGCGGCCACGACGGGCCCCTCATCGGCACGATCGTCAAGCCCAGCATCGGTCTCGACGCCGCGCAGCTCGCCGAGCTCGTCACGGAGCTCGCCGATGCCGGTATCGACTTCATCAAGGACGACGAGCTGCAGGGGAACTCGCCCGCGCTGCCGCTGGCGGAGCGTGTGTCGGCCGTGATGGCGGCCCTGCGCGCGAGCGCCGAGCGCACGGGCAAGCTCCCGATGTACGCCTTCAACATCACTGATGACATCAGCCGCCTCGGCGAGCACCACGACCTGGTGAAGGCGCACGGTGGGACATGCGTGATGGTGTGCGTCAACACGGTCGGGATCGCGGGGCTGCAGTACCTGCGCGAACGATCCGAGCTGCCGATCCACGCCCACCGCACGATGTTCGGTGCGATGAATCGGTCGCCGCAGGTGGGGATCGGCTTCCACGCCTCCTCGAAGCTGTGGCGGCTCGCGGGCGCCGACCACGTGCACACCAACGGGCTCCGCAACAAGTTCTACGAGGACGATGCCACGGTCCTCGACTCGATCACCGCGGTCCGCACGCCGCTGCTCGACACCACGCCGTGCCTGCCCGTGCTGTCCTCGGGTCAGTCGGCCGGGCTCGCGCACGCCACGTATGAGGCGGTGGCGACCACCGACCTGCTCGTGCTGGCCGGTGGCGGCATCCACGGGCACCCTGGCGGTTCGGCTGCCGGAGTGCGGGCGATGCGGGAGGCGTGGGATGCCGCGGTGGCGGGGGAGTCGCTGGGCGACCGCGCGGCTGCGGTCCCCGAGCTGGCCACCGCGCTGGATCGGTTCGGCCGGTACTGATGGCGCGGTTCGCGTTCTACGGCGACGACTTCACCGGCTCGGTGGACGCCCTGCTGCAGTTCCGCCGCACGGGTCTCGACGGCGTCCTGGTCACCTCGCCGGAGGCGCTCGCACGGGCGGGTGATGCCGACGTGGTCGGCATCGCCGGTATCGCTCGCTCCTTACCGACGGCGGAGCTCGAGTCCGAGGTCGGTCCTGCCTTCGAGGCGCTGCTGGCTCTGCAGCCCGCGGTGCTCCAGTACAAGGCCTGCTCGACGGCGGACTCCTCACCTGAGGTCGGCAGCCTCGGTCGGGTGATCGAGATCGGCCGCGCACTCGTGGGAACCGCACCGGTACCGGTGCTGCTCGCTCAGCCCGACTTCGGCCGCTACACCACCTTCAGCCACCACTTCGCTGCCGATCGCGGCGAGGTCTACCGCCTCGACCGCCAGCCCACGATGGCGAACCACCCGGTCACTCCGGCGACCGAGTCGGACCTCCGGCGGCACCTGGCCGCGCAGACCACGCTGCGTGTGGAGGGGATCCACTGGCCCGGGTACGCCGACGAGGCGACCCTCGCTGCCGCCCTCGCTCCGACGCGCGACGACGTCGACGTCCTGGTGCTCGACGCCCTCACCGACGCCCACCTCTCTCAGGTTTCAACGACGTTCCGACCCCCCAACCCGCTTTCAACGACGTTTCGACCCCCCACCCGCTTCATGCTCGGGTCCGGTGGCCTCACCCGGGCACTCGGACTCGGGGTCGGAGCGCCAGCCCTGGACGGGGGTCGAAACGTCGTTGAAAGCGGGGTGGTGGTGCTCAGCGGGTCGGCATCGGCGCTCACCTGGCGGCAGGTCCAGGCCGCGGTCGCGGCCGGGTTCGACGCTGTCGACCTCTTCGACGACGGCGGAACCGAGCAGGTCGTGGATCTCGCCTCGCGTGGGCGGCCGGTCATCGCGTACTCCGCCCGGCCCGATTCTCCACGTACGGCCACGAGCGCCGAGATCGAGGAGCGGCTCGCTGCGATCGGCACCACGACCCTGCAGCGCCGACCCGACACCCGCCTCGTGGTGTGCGGCGGCGACACCTCTGGCAACGTGCTGCGACGGCTCGGCGTTGACTCACTTCGCATCGTCAGTAACCCCTGGGGCATCGTCTCGCTCTGCCGCGCAGAGGGCACGGCCGAGCACCTGCGCGGTGGCATCGAGATCGCGCTCAAGGGCGGCCAGATGGGCCACGAGAACCTGTTCGACGACATCCGCAGCGGCACCCCGCTGCCCTGACCTGCTGAACCAGAGGAGACCCCTTGCTCACCGACACCCGTGCGAGCGCCCATGCCGTGATGACCTCGGCGGCAGCCGGCTCGGTCGAGGTCGACGGCGACGCCCCGCTGGCTGCCCTGCACGCGGCCGCCAAGACCACCACGATCCCCACGATGGGCGAGATCTTCTTCGACCCGGACCGCGCGCACGCCTATCAGAACTTCCTCGTGGCCGGCGGCACCACCGAGGGCACCCGCGGCGCCCATCACGGCGCCTCGTTCATGGACGGTGACCTGTACAAGTGGCTGGAAGCCGCCGCCGTCGCGTCCGCGAGCGGGGCCGATGACCTGGCGAGGCTGGTGGACAAGGCGGCCGACGCCGTCGTCGGAGCCCAGCGCGCCGATGGCTACATCCAGACCAAGACCACCACGCGTGAGGCCACCGGCGGGCCGGGCCCGCTCGCGGCGCGGTACGACTTCGAGACGTACAACTTCGGGCACCTGATGACGATGGCGAGCCTGGCGTACCGAGCCAGTGGCGACGACCGGTTCCTCGGCGTCGCGCGGCGGCTCGGCGACTGGGTGATCGAGGCCGTGGAGCAGCAGCCTGAGCGGTTCGCCGACTGCAACATCTGCCCCTCGCACTACATGGGCGCGGTCGAGCTGGCGCGTACTACCGGCGACGCTCGGTACACGGCGCTGGCGGCGCGGCTGATCGAGCTGCACGGCGGCAAGGGCCGCGAGGGCAGTGACGACAACCAGGACCAGCAGCACGCAGCCGAGCAGCGCGTCGCGGCCGGCCACAGCGTGCGCGCCAACTACCTCTACGCCGGCATGACCGACGTGGTGCTCGAGACCGGCGATCCCGCGCTGCGTGAGGCCGTGGACGCGATCTGGGAGGACCTGGTCACGCGCAAGCTCTACCTCACCGGCGGCTGCGGCGCGCTGTACGACGGCGCCTCACCCGATGCCGCGCAGGACTACTGGTCGGTGACCAAGGTGCACCAGTCTTACGGCCGTGCGTACCAGCTGCCGCAGACCACGGCGTACAACGAGTCGTGTGCTTCGCTCGGGTTCGTCATGTGGGCGTGGCGGATGCTTCAGCTGACAGGTGAAGGCCGGTTCGCGGACGAGATCGAGCGGGTGCTGCTCAACGCGCTGCCCGCGATGATCGGCGACGACGCGATGACCTACCTCTACACGAACCCGCTCCGGCAGGTGAAGGATCTGCCCTACGAGCTTCGCCGCGCGGGTGACGAGTTGAAGGCCACCACCGGGGTGCGTCCTTCACATATCCGGCCGCGGCAAGCCTTCATGGACTCCTCGTTCTGCTGCCCGCCCAACATCGCGCGTGCGCTCGCCGAGCTGCCGTACTACCTGTACGCGACCTCGAGCGATGGCGTGTGGGTGCACCAGTTCGTGAGTGGGTCGTTCCAGGCAGAGGTCGACGGCGGAGCGTTGCGTCTGGAGGTCTCGACCAGCTATCCGCTGGCCGGGTCGGTGACGATCCGCGTGAGGGCGGACGTACCCGTGCGCGCCGCCGTGCGGGTGCGCATCCCCGGGTGGGCGGGGGACGAGGCACGGGTGAGCATCGACGGTGAGGCGAGCACCGCCGTCGAGAACGGCTATGCCGTGATCGAGCGGGAATGGAGCGATCAGACCATCACGCTCGACCTCCCGATGCAGCCCCGACTGGTGGTGGCGCACCATTTCGTGGAGGAGGCCACCAACCAGGTCGCGGTGATGCGCGGGCCGCTCGTGTTTGCTCTCGAGGAGGCGGACCTCCCCGAGGGGGTCGCGATCGATGAGGTGTACCTGCCGCGGACCGTCGAGCTGACGGCGTCCGAGGGCGAGGGCGTGTTCGCGGGATACCCGGTGATCGAGGGCGTGGCGCGGCGCGTGCCGCGGCTCGTGGCGAGCGGTTCGCTGTACGGGGCGCTGCCTGCCGTGGAGCCCGAGGAGCTTCCGGTCCGGCTGGTGCCGTACGGGCGCTGGGGCAACCGCGGCGACGGTGAGATGTCCGTGTGGCTGCCGGTGATGTGGTGACGGAGAGCGTGAGAAGGAGACTGCGATGACAAGACTGGCTTACATCCATACCGGGGCCGTGGTGATCCCCACGTTCGCGGCGCTGTCTGCCGAGCACCTGCCGGGCGTGGAGGTGCAGCACCTGCTGGACTCGACCATCGTGGGCGACCTCGGTCGCGACGCCGAGGGCACCGGTGTGAGGCAGCGGTTGGAGGCGCTCGGCGCGGCCGCCGTGGCTTCGGGCGCGTCCACGGTGGTGTTCTCGTGCAGCTCGATCGGCGGGTACGCGCCGGGGCTGGCCGAGACGCTGGGCGTCCCGGTGCTGCGGATCGACGAGGCGATGGCCGACGAGGCGGTCTCGCGCGGCTCGCGCGTGGCTGTGATCGCCACGCTGCCCACCACGCTCGTGCCCACGGTGGCGCTGCTGCGGGACCGGGCTGCGCTCGCGGGGGCCGAGATCGAGGTGACGGACCAGGTGGTCGAGGGTGCGTTCCAGGCGATCGCCGGCGGCGACGCCGCCACCCACGACCGACTCGTGGGCGAGGCGATCGTCTCGCTGGCCGCCGAGAACGATGTGGTCGTGCTCGCGCAGGCGTCGATGGCCGGCGCAGCGGCCTCCGTGGACGTCACCGTGCCTGTGTTGACGAGCCCCGAGCTCGGGGTCAAGCGGATCGCGCAGGCGATCGCTGGCTGAGCACGCCGCGCCGCCCCTAGTGCGGCCCGGCAGGCACCCAGCCGTCGCCGCAGACGCCGCCCTCGGTGGACTCCGTTACCCGGATCTCCTCGCCCGACGGACTGAGCAGCGGAAGGTAGAACTTCGCCATCTCCACGCTCGACTGCGGCACGTAGTGGAAGATCAGCGACCGACGGAACCTGTCGGCGGACCTGTTCGGCCCCGAGCCGTGGACCATGCTGCCGTGGAAGAACAGGGCATCGCCCGGTTCCATCACGGTCTGCTCGGTCGACATGCCGTCCGGAAGATGGATCGCCTGCTTGCTGAACGAGGTCTCGGGGTCGGCGTCGCCGGGGCAGATCAGCTCGAAGGTGTGTGACCGGGGCACCATCTGGAGCCCGCCGTTCTCGTCATCGACCCGATCGATCGCGATCCAGACCGCGATGCAGGTCTCGGGGTGCGACTGCAGGAACAGGTTGTCCTGGTGCATCGCCTGACCCCGGGCGGTGGGTGGCTTGAAGTAGAACATCGACTGGGCGCCGTTCACGGGGCCGATCATGGCTTCGACGCGATCGAGGATCCGCCGGTCGAGCATGTAGCGCCGCGTCAGCCGGCCGACCTCCAGCTCGGGATGACGGTGCGGGTGGATGAACCGCGGGTAGCGGGCAAGGATGTCGTCCTTCGGCACACCGTCGTCGTGGCCGAGGCTGCTGTCCGAGGTGACCTGTGCCATGAACGCATCGCGGAGGGTGTCGATCTCGTCTCGGTCGAGGATCGAGGTGAGGTGGACCACGCCATCCTCGGCGTAGCGCTGGGCCAGGTCGGCATCGGGTGGGGTCGCGGTGATCGTCATGGCAGCCACGATGCTCGTTCACACGTGCGGTCGCCATGGTCAGAACGCTCGCCGACATGGAGGATTCGTCCTTGGTCGCCACAGCGCCGCACTGCCCATGGTGTCGATTCGTCCAGGTCAGGAGCCGGTCTGTCCATGGCCGGGGCGTGGGCGGCGCTGCCAGGATCTGAGACCACGGCCCTGTGGGGACCGTAGAAGGAGGACCGAGTGCCCGCAACGACGCAGGCCGGCCAGGACGACGACTGGGCGGACATCTCCGTGCGACCCATCATGGTCGGCCTCTACTCCTGCGATCCGAGCTGGGACCTGCCGCGGCGGCAGCGGGCGCACTATCAGGTCTGGGCCGTCACGTCCGGCGTCATGGATTTCAGGATCGGCACCGACCGCACCGAGCATGTCGGTGAGCGATCCCTGATCATCCTTCCGCCACGGGTCCCGCAGCGCGCCTCCTACCGTGACGGTCGGTTGCAGACGTACGTCACGCACTTCATGGCTTTCGACCACGGTGTGCCGAACCTCAATCTCTGGCAGCCGGGCATCATCAGGTCGGTGCCGGTGGCCGCCTGGGAGCGCATCGTCGCCGAGCTGGGCGACCTGGCCCGCGCCATGGCCGGGCCGCCTGACTCCTGCTCGCGTTCCTCGCGGCTGTTGGCGAGTGCCGCACTGACCGGAGTACTCGGCAGGATCGAGTCTCTGCCAGAGCGGCCCGCAGCGCGACAGGGGTCCATCGCGTCGTCTCCCTCGGTGGCCGCGGCGATCGAGTACGTTCGCGCCCACCCCGACGCACCGCTGTCGACGCGAGTGCTCGCTGCGCACGTGCATCTGAGCTCGGCGGCACTGCGAACGAACTTCCGCCGAGCCGTGGGTCAGTCTCCCGGAGAGTTCGTCAAGCAGTACCGCCTGAGCGTCGCAAAGTCGCTCCTGCGCGAGAGCAGCCTGTCCGTCGCCGCGATCGGGCGTCGTGCGGGCTACCCAGACCCGTTCTACTTCAGCCGAGTGTTCCGTGCGAGCGAAGGAGTGCCTCCCTCGCAGTGGCGAGAGTCGCTCGACGACACGTTGAACGCCGGATCGACGGCGATCGATGCCGCTGGCGACCCGCGCGGCACCGCGATGCCGCGGTGACACCACGTGCAGTGTCCGTTCACCCGACGCTGCGAGACCGAAGGATGACGCACGATCTGGCGCCACGCCGTCGATCGTGTGCAGCACGAGAGACACGCTCACGATGGAGGAATCGATGAAGATCACTCGCCGCACTGTGATGGGAGCCATGGTCGCCGCTCCGGCGGCCGCGCTGATGGGCGCCTGCTCGAGGGGACAGGATGGACCCCCGGCCGACGGTAGCGGCACACCGCTCCGGTTCGGGTTCTGGGGCAACGACCTGCGCGTGGAGACGTTCGGGCAGGTCGTCGAGCTCTTCGAGGAGGCGAACGACGGCGTCGAGGTGGTGACCGAGCCCGGTGAGTTCGACGCGTACTTCCAGCGCCTGGCCGTGCAGACGGCAGGCGGCGACGCCCCGGACGTCATCTCGATGGACTTCGCGTACTTCAGTGAGTATGCACGCAGGGGTTCACTGGCGGACCTCTCCGAGCTCGGACTCATCACCGATGGCTTCCCTGAGGGGCTGGTCGACTCGGGCACGGTCGACGGTGCGCTGATGGGCCTGGCTCACGGCATGGGTGCGGCCGCGCTGCTCGGCAACCCTGCGGTGCTCGAGGCCAGTGGGATCGTGTTGCCTCAGGACGCGTCGTGGACATGGTCCGAGCTGATCGACGTGGCAGCCGCGATCAGCGAGACGGGTACCGCCATCGGGCTCGGCGGCCGCACGTTCGTGCAGTCGCTGGCCTTCCAGTCCTTCCTCGCCGAACGGGACAAGCGGACCTTCACGAGCGACGGCCATCTCGGGTTCGTGGCGGACGACCTCGCCGAGTGGTGGGACCTCATGCTCGTGGCCGCGCAGACCGGTGCGATCTCCTCGGCGGAATCGATCGTCGAGGAGGCAGGTCTCGATGTCGACCGCAGTGGGCTCGCGACCGGCTCGATCGCGATCGACACGTGGTGGTCCAACCAGCTAGCCGGGATGAACAACGCCGCCGACGAGCAGATGCGGCTGCTCCGGCTCCCGTCCGATGCAGGCAGCGCGCCGCCGATCGTCTTCCAGCCCACCGTCTACTGGACGGTGTCATCGCGGTCCGAGCAGCCGGAGCTCGCAGTCAGGCTGATCAACTTCTTCACGACCGAGCCGGCCGCCGCCCGACTCATCATGACCGACCGCGGGCTCCCAGGGCACGAAGGCGCACGCGCGGCCATCCAGGACCAGCTGTCCGAGGCAGATCGGGCCACTGTGGATTACGTGGGTGAAGACGCCAACGATGGCCTGGCGCCCTACCCGCCGCCGGTGGGAGGCGCGCAGCTGGGTGACATCTATACCCGCGCCGCGACGGATGTGCTGTTCGATCGGCTGGCCCCGGTCGACGCAGCAGCTCAAGTGATCGCTGAGGTGGAGGCGGCGATCAGCGGCTGAGGTGGTCCTGAGCCGGTGGCGACACGGGTCACTGAGACGTGCGCCGCACCCGTTGCCGGTGGTTGCGGACGTTGTTGCCCTGGATCTGGGACTGCTGCGTTCCCCGGACCTCGTTGACCTTCTGGTCGCCACCGGTGATCGGGGCGGCCTCGATGCGGGTCTCGGTCTCGAACGAGTGCGACTTGTCGGTATTGCGGTAGTAGCGGAACAGCAGCAGGTAGACGGCGACGCCCGCGATCGGGCCGGCGAGCAGGAGGCCGGCGGGGCTGCCGTCGCCGGACCCGCCGCCGGCGAGCACCGGCAGCGCCGTGGCCAGGATGTCGACACCAGCGGACATCAGCTCACCACCAGGACAACGATCGCGATGGCTTCGACCACCACGCCGACTGCCGCGGAGACGGCGAGCAGCCGTCCCTGCGCCACCGGGATGCTGCCCATCGTCTCGCCGGTGCGCCCGTTCACGGCGATGTAGTGGACCATGTTCTTGTCCTTCTGGAAGTACGAGTACAGCCACACCGGCAGATACATCGACACCCAGCGGGTCCCGTGCACGTCCAGTCCCTCGGACTCCCAGCGGACACCGCGGTCGTACCGCGAGGTCGCCGGCGCCACCTGGGACCGTGCGATCGACAGCAGCTGGTTCTCCAGCGCGGGGCGCAGCTGGTCGACATCCTGATCACGCTTCTCGGAGGAGAACCCGTTGAGGTAGTTGGCGTTCCATCGCACCGCGTTCGTGGTGTCGAACGGCAGGATCGTGTTGATGATGTTGTTGGTGTTGACGCGCGTGTCCATATTGGCGCGCTCGGCCGAGGACTCGATCGTGAGGTCGTCGACCGTGAAGTCCACGTGGCGGTGGATCTGGTACACGTCGGCGTCGTAGTAGGTCCTCCGGTCGTCGCCGCTCCCGCGCGTGTAGCGGCCTGTCTCGACCTCGCCGTGGCCGTACACGTCGCTGCTGACGTTGCCGTCGACCACCATGTACGGCATGTAGACGCCGACGACGTTCTGCGGTGTGAACTCTTTCAGGAATTGGCGGTTGGCGAACGTGCGGCGCTTGCTCGCGAACTCGGTGATCCGAGCCACCGCATCCTCGTGCGACACCGCGAACGGCAGCACCGCGTCCGGCACCGCCCCGTTGGCGATCTGATTGTTGA
The DNA here is from genome assembly GCF_048594945.1 of Pseudactinotalea sp. Lineage (NCBI taxonomy): Bacteria > Bacillati > Actinomycetota > Actinomycetes > Micrococcales > Cellulomonadaceae > Pseudactinotalea > Pseudactinotalea sp. Next base: position 13,312 of record NZ_JBMDXJ010000015.1, read on the forward strand.
TCGTCAGGACGTGTCGGCACCAGTGGCATCGGGACGACATCGCAGCCTCGGTGTTGACCACCACCTCCGCGCCGCACCCTTGGCACTTCAAGGTGACGACGGCGTTCGCGTCGGCATCGATGTTCGCCGCACCCGAGCCGACCTGCGTGCCACGCAGCTGGGTGAGGTCGCCGTCGTCGAACAGCTCGCCCTGAGCCTTCTGCTCGTTCCACTCGTGCCGGCAGAACAGGCAGATCAGCATGCCCGTCGAGGCGCGCAGCTGGATATCGGTGGAGCCGCAGCGCGGGCAGCGGTTGACGCCGTCGCCGAGGCTGGTGTTCTGGGTGTTGACGACCTCGGGTCCGGTCGGGCCGACAGGGACGGGCGGCGCGGCAGCGGCTTGCTCAGGCGGCGGTTGCCACGGGGGTGGTGATGTCATCGGTGCTGACCTCTACAGGCCGAGCGCCTTGGCCTTCGCGGCGTTGTAGTCGTCCTCGCTGATCAGGCCGGCGTCGAGCATCTCCTTGAACTTGGCGAGCTTGGCCACCGGGTCCTCGGCGTCCTGAACCGGCGCGGGCGCCTGCGGCTGGTCCGCCGGCGGCTGGCCGTACGGCTGCTGCTGGGCGGGCACCTGCTGCGCGTAGCCACCGCCCCCGACACCGGGAACCGGCTGCTGCAGTCCGCCGAGCCCGGTCGCGCCCGCGGCCATGCCCATGCCGACCAGCCCCGCGCCACCGCTGTTCTCGCCGGCGGACTCGAATCCCGCCGCCACCGAGGCCTGCAGGTTGGAGTTGCCGCGGGCGCCGGAGAGGGCGTCGGCACGCTGCACGTTGCGCAGCAGCTCGCGGGTGTTCTCGTCGTACTCGATGGAGATGATCGCGGTGCTGACGATCGTCAGCCCCCGGCCGGTGCTCCAGCCGTAGTTCTGCTCGACGGCGGCCGACAGGCTCTGCGCGAAGCCGATCGAGTCCTGCTGGATCTTGGTGATCCGGTTGCCCTTGCTCGGGTCGTTCGTGTACATCGAGAACGCCGGCGCGAGCGACCCCACGACCTCGTTGAACAGCTGCGAGGCGGCGTCGTTATCGATGTCGGTGAAGTCGAAGACCTGACCCGGCTCGAGGTACTTCGCCGGGAGGTAGTTCTTCACGAACAGGATCGGGTCGCTGATCTTGAGCGTGTAGGTGCCGCGAGTGATCGCGCCCACCTGCGCGTTCATGTAGGCGTCGTCCCAGTAGATCTCCGACTGGGTGCCGAAGCGGTTGTTCGGAAGCTCCTTGAGCGTGACGAAGTAGGCGCGCTGCTGCACTCCCGGGCGGCCACCGAACTTGAAGCGCTCGAACGAGGTGGTGATCAGCGGGCTGACGATCCCGTTGCCCGCGAAGATCGACTGCGAGTCCTGCGCCTCGGAGTTCCACTCGTACCCGCCCGGCTCGGCCGCGAAGCCGGTGATGGCGCCATCCTGCATGAGGATCAGGCCGTAGCCCTCGGGGACGATGATCTTGCTGCCGTTGCTGATGACGCCGTCGGAGCCGCTGGTGTTCGAGCCGCGCCCGGCGTTCGTGCCCTGCGGCACGGCGGAGAAGACCGCGGCGGTGGGGCTCAGACCCTGCGGGACGGTGAAGAAGTCCTTCCACTGGTCGGCCAGCGTGCCGCCGATGGCGCCGGTGATCGCCTGAATGAGTCCCACGTCGTGCCCCTTGCTCGTCGCCGATGTGTGCCGGGCCGCAGCGGCCCTGGTGTGCGGACCCGAGGTGACCCGCGTCCGTTCGTGAGTATATGGATCCCCTCGGTCACAGCACAGGGGCACCAGGGGTGAGGTCTACCCGTGCGGCCGGGTGAGGCAGGGCGCGGTCAGCTCCGGTTGCTCTCGCCCTCGGGGCGCAGATCGAGGCGCCGCAGCAGCTGGGCGTTGAGGGCGACCAGCACGGTCGAGGCGGACATGAGGATCGCGCCGACGCTCATCGGCATCACGAAGCCCACCGGCGCCAGCACGCCGGCGGCGAGCGGCACCGACAGGAGGTTGTAGCCGGCCGCCCACCACAGGTTCTGCTTCATCTTGCGGTAGGCGGCGCGGGACAGGTTGATGACCGAGCGCACCGACCGGGGGTCCGAGCTGGCGAGGATCACGCCTGCGGAGGCGATCGCGACATCGGTGCCGGCGCCGATCGCGATCCCCACGTAGGCCTGCGTGAGTGCCGGAGCGTCGTTGACGCCGTCGCCGACCATGGCGACCTTCTTGCCCTCCTGCTGCAGCTGCGCGACGGTGGCGGCCTTGTCCTCGGGGCGCACACCGGCGAACACGCGGTCGATGCCGAGCTCGTCACCGACGTGGTGGGCGACCGCCTCGGCATCGCCGGTGATCATGACCACCTGGATGCCGAGCGTGTAGAGGTCGTCGACAGCGCTGCGGGACTCGGGGCGGATCTCGTCGGCGAGCGACAGGCCTCCGATCATCGTGCCGTCGCGCAGCACGTGCAGGATGATGGCGCCCTCCTGGCGCCAGGCGTCGGCGGCGCCGATCTCGGGTTGATGGGTCTCCTCGAGCAGACGCGGGCCACCGACCCTGATCTCGCTGCCGGCGACGGCCGCGGTCACGCCCAGGGCCGGCTCCGAGGTGAAGCCGCTCGCGCGCTGGACCTCCAGGCCACGCTCGCGCGCCGCCGCCACGATCGCCCGCGCGAGCGGGTGCTCGCTGTCGGCCTCGGCGGCGGCCGCCAGCGCGAGCACGGCGTCCGTCTCCTCCCCGGGAGCAGGCTCGATGCCGACGACGGTCGGCTCACCCGTGGTGAGCGTGCCGGTCTTGTCGAACAGCACGGCGTCCACCTGGCGCATCGACTCCAGCGCCAGCCGGTCCTTGACGAGCACGCCGGCGCGAGCCGCACGCTCCGTGGCGATGGACACCACGAGGGGGATCGCGAGTCCAAGTGCGTGCGGGCAGGCGATCACGAGCACCGTGACCGTGCGGATCACGGCGGCATCGGGCTGGCCGATGATCGACCAGACGATCGCCGTGATCAGTGCGGCGCCGAGCGCGAACCAGAACAGCCACGCGGCGGCGCGGTCGGCGATCCGCTGCGCGCGGGAGCTGGACGCCTGCGCCTGTGCGACCAGTCGGTTGATGCCGGCCAGCGTGGTGTCCTCGCCGGTGGCGGTGATCCGCACGCGCAGCCCGGAGTCGGTCGCCACGGTGCCGGCGACCACGGGCTCGCCTGTGCCGCGCGCGACCGGCCGGGACTCGCCGGTGATCATGGACTCGTCCATGTCGGCGCGGCCGTCGACGATCTCGCCGTCGGCGGGAACGCTCCCGCCGGGCCGCACGAGGACGAGGTCACCGACCGCCAGGTCGGCGGGGGCGACCATCACGACCTCGTCGCCCTCGAGCCGCTCGGCCTCGTCGGGCAGCAGGGCGGCGAGCGAGTCCAGGGCCGAGGTGGTGAGGGCGAGCGACCGCATCTCGATCCAGTGCCCGAGCAGCATGATCACGATCAGCAGCGCGAGCTCCCACCAGAACTCGAGCTCGTGGTCGACGAGCCCGAGCGTGGCGGCCCACGATGCGACGAACGCGACCGTGATCGCCAGCGCGATCAGGAGCATCATCCCCGGCTTGCGATCCTTCAACTCGCCGACCGCTCCGGTGAGGAACGGCCGCCCGCCCCACGCGTACATGACGGTGCCGAGCCCCGCCCCCACCCAGGCCGCCCAGCCGGGCACCGAGTAGCCCAGCAGCATGGCGAACATCGGCGAGAGCACCACCACCGGGATCGCGATGATCAGGTTGATCCAGAACAAGCGGCGGAACTGCGCGACATGACCCTCGTGACCACCGTGGCCTTCATGGCCGCCGTGACCTTCGTGCCCGCTGTGCTCAGCATGGTCGTCATGACCATGGTGAGCACGGTGGCCATGAGGGTCACGGTGGGCACGAGGGTCACGTCGCGCAGTTCCGCCGCCTGTTCTGGATCAACCTGATCATCGCGCTCCCGGTGGTGGCGCTCTCGCCGATGTTCGCCATGCTGCTGGGCTACTCGGTGC
>NZ_JBMDXJ010000150.1:0-15163 GCF_048594945.1 Pseudactinotalea sp.
CTCACGGTTCCTCGAGTGGACGCGGGTGGAATCACACCGAACACCTGACAGAGGTTCGGGCAACTCGGTTCCGCGCAGGAAAGGCGAAACCCGGTGTCGAGGACGAGCCGTACGGAGACGCCGAGAGTGAGGCGGGCACAATACCGAAGCCGAGGTCTAGGACACGAGCTGGAGCACCCCTGGCGGACGGCCGAGTGGACGCAATTGGAACTGCCGAATGAACGGTGAGAGCGTCGTGACGATCACCAAGCGGTTCGGCGTGCATCGATTGACTGTCCGGACGCACATGCGAGACGTCACCATCTGAGGAGTTAGAGCACGCGCACTCGCATCCGACGCAAAATCCCCGCGCGATCACAGCTGGGCCGTCGGCTACCCCTGTGAAGAAGTCGAGCAACCCCGGTGCGAATTGCGTGCCGGATCCGAGAAACATGGAGCTAATGTCGCCGCCGGAGGAGCATATGTGGGCGAGCTGGCCTTGCCTGCCGACGAGGCCGAGGTGCTCGACCGGTGATGCACTGGTGGCTCCGGTCGAGCCGAGCGAGGGCCCCCGCCTCAGCGACGTCGAAGCGTCGGGTCGAGCAGCGCGGGCGGTGTGTCGTTCTTCTCAGCCGGCGCGAGATCGACCCCAGGGGGGACGATCTCGTCGATCGCATCGAGGATCTCTGGCGACAAGATGGTGTCTGCGGCGGCGAGCTGGGAGTCGAGGTGCTCCAGGGAGCGTGGTCCGATGATCGCTGTGGTCACCGCCCGGTGTGCGGTGACGAAGCCGAGGGCAAGCTGGATCATGGTCAGGCCGACGTCATCGGCGAGTCTCGCAAGCTGCTCGACGGCGTCGAGCTTGGCGCGATTTGCAGGGACGGTGAGGTCGAAACGCGATTGCATGAACGTCGAGCGGTTGGTGGTGGTCTCCTGGCCTTCGCGCACTGCGCCGGACAGCCATCCCGAGGCCAGCGGGCTCCATGCAAGCACACCGAGGTGGTGCTCCTCGGTCGCGGGCAGCACGTGGCTTTCGATGCCGCGTTGGAGGATGGAGTAGCCCGGCTGTTCTGTGACGTAGCGGCCGAGTCGGTGGTCGCGTGCGACCCACTGCGACTGCACGATCCGGTAGGCGGGGAAGGTGGAGCTGCCGAAGTAGCGGATCTTTCCGGCTCGCTGCAGGTCCGTCAGCGCTGACAGCGTCTCTTCGTCGCTGGTGCTCGGGTCCCACCGGTGCATCTGGTACAGGTCGACGTGGTCCACGCCGAGCCGGCGCAGGCTGTCCTCGAGGGCTGTAGTCAGCCACCGGCGTGAGCTGCCGCGGTGGTTGCGCTCTTCGCCCATGGGGAGTGTCGCCTTGGTTGCGAGGACGACATCGTCGCGACGGGTGCCGAGCGCTTTGCCGATCATCTCCTCCGACTGTCCGCCGCTGTAGGCATCGGCTGTGTCGATGACGTTGATTCCCGCATCGAGCGCGGAACCGATGAGAGCAGAGACCTCATCCTGGTTCGTTCGGCCGATGCGGCCGAAGTTCATCGCGCCGAGCGAAAGGGTGCTGATCTGGACGCCGGTGCGCCCAAGAGGTCGGTACTGCATGAGTGGTGCCTTCCTTCCGTCGGACTGATCTACTCCACCCGGGTGCTCCCCTCTGGCAGAATTGAAGTGGAGCGCGGTTCCGTATCGACTATACGGAGCGCCGCTCCGCTTTGCAAGGTCGTCGTCAGGAGGCTCCATGGTTGCCAGTGAGAAGCGAACGCCCCGGGCGAAGCGCGCCGATGCCCAGCGGAACGAGAAGGCGCTGCTCAGCGCCGCTGCCGCGGTGTTCGTCAGGTCGGGGGTCGATGCTCCGGTGCGCGAAGTCGCGGCGGAGGCGGGCGTTGGAATGGGAACGATCTACCGCCACTTCCCGACACGGGCCGACCTGATCGTGGCCGTCTACCGTCACCAGGTCGACGCATGCGCTTCCGCAGGCCCCGCCTTACTGGCGGAGTGCACCTCTCCATACGCGGCGCTTGCTCGCTGGAGCGACATCTTCGTCGACTTCCTCGTCACCAAGCACGGGCTCGCCGCCGCCCTGCGGAACGACCAGATGAGCTTCGATACGTTGCATGCCTACTTCGTCGAGAGCCTCGTGCCGGTGTGTGCGCAAATACTTGACGCCGCGATCGCCTCACGCGAGATCAGAGCAGATGTCGGTGCGTACGAGCTGATGCGCGGCATCGGAAATCTCTGCATTTTTGCCGACCAGGACCCCCGCTATGACGCACGCCGACTCGCGGGCCTGCTCATCGACGGCCTCCTCCTCCCACCCGCGACCTGACCTCTCAACGACCGACCGCCGCAAAGTGAACGGTGCTGGTTCCATACGGCCGGGTGGACAGTGACTTGAATGCGCTAGTGAATCGGACAGGAAGCGCGATTCCAGTCGGAATCAGCAGGTCGTCGCTTTGCAGCAGCGGATAGCCGTCGTTCTGACACCCCTCCCGAATACCATATCTGCCCGCCTGGGCCATCTCGCACCACAGCCGGAATGATGATTCCGCTTGTGGAGAGCAGGGGGCCACATGCGCAGATGGGAGCGTGGGGCGCGATTGCTAGCGGTCGCTGTCGGAAGCGCGTACATGGGCGCGCTGGCCTTGCCTGCCGACGAGGCTGAGGTACTCGACTGGCCCTGCGCTGGTGGCTCCGAACCAGTGTGGGGTGCGGGTGTCGAACTCTGCTGCTTCTCCTGCCTGCAGGAGCAGGTCTTGGTCGCCGAGCACCAGGCGGAGGGTGCCGTTGAGGACGTAGGCCCAGTCGAACCCTTCGTGGGAGTGGAGGTCAGGCACTGCGTTGTCGTTGCCGGCGGGGAGGACGAACTTGTATGCCTGGATACCGCCGGGGCGGCGTGTGAGGGGGATGATGATCGACCCGTCGGTGCATGACATCGGGCGCAGATCGATACGGGGGTTGGCTGTGCGGGGCGCGTCGACCAGGGAGTCGAGGGTGACGCCGTAGTAGCGGGCCAGCGGGAGCAGCTGTTCCAAGGTCGGCCGCCGAAGGCCGGCCTCCAGTCGGGAGAGAGTGCTCGTGGAGATACCGGTCTCGTCGGCGAGGGTGGTGAGGGGGACGTCGCGGCGCAGTCGCAAGTGCTTGAGGCGTGGTCCGACCGTGTCGAGAGTCTGGTCCGCAGAGTCATCCATGCCCACCATTTTGCCATTCGGCAACGAACATTGCCAGCAGCTTCGGACTGGGTGACCCTGGTATGGACATCACAGAGTGCCAGGAGGACAACGCCATGGAAACCACACCGGATCCGGTATACGACGTCGCGATCATCGGCGGCGGATCGGCAGGGCTGAGCGCAGCACTGATCCTGGCGCGTGCGCGTCGCAGTGTCGTGGTGATCGACGGTGGAGCGCCCAGGAACTCACCCGCAGCCGCAGCGCACGGGCTGCTCGGACAGGAAGGCGTGAACCCGCTTGAACTCCTGCAGCGGGGACGCGAAGAGTCGACATCATATGGTGCTCGCATCGTGCAGACGGCCGTAGAGCGCGCCTCGGGAGCCGCTGACGACGGTTTCGTGCTCGAACTCGACGACGACTCGACGATTCACGCTGGCCAACTGGTGATCGCGACCGGCGTTCGTGACGAGCTCCCTTCGGTTTCTGGGCTTGCCGAGCGGTGGGGTCGGGATGTGGTGCATTGCCCGTACTGCCATGGCTGGGAGATCCGTGACCAGCGGATCGGTGTGCTCGCGACGGGACCGATGTCGGCGATGCAGGCACTGCTCTTCCACCAATGGAGCGAGAACATGACGTTCTTCCCGAACGGGCTGGAGTTCCCGGCCGAGCAGCTTGAGAAGCTCCGCGCTCTCGGTATCGCGATCGTGCCGGAGGAGGTAGGTGCTGTCGAGGTCATTGACGATCACCTCGCCGCAGCAGTCATGGGCGATGGAAAGAAGATCGAGTTGGACGCATTGGCCGTGCCCGCCCTGACCCGCGCCCGCCTCGTTGGGCTTGAAGGGCTGGGTCTGGACGTCGAAGAGAACGCTGCAGGTGTCGCCCTGGTCACTGATCCCGCTGGGCACACCACTGTCCCTGGCGTGTGGGCGGCAGGCAATGTCGTGAATGCGGGATTGCAGGTCAGTGAGTCCGCGGCGAACGGGGCGCGGGTGGCGATGACGATCAACACCGAGATGGTGTTCGCCCGCGCCGACCGCGCCACCGCGGACATCGGCCGTCCGGTGCGTGCGTGATGGCTGAGTTCGATAAGGGCTACTGGGAGGACCATTGGAGTTCCGCCACCTCCGATAGCGAGCGCGAGCTGCCGGTCAACCCCTATCTGGTGACCGAGACCGCGCATCTGCATACGGGCACCGCCCTGGATGCTGGCTGCGGAACAGGAAGTGAAGCGCTCTGGCTCGCCCAGATGGGTTGGGAGGTCACGGGAGCCGATATTTCCGCGACCGCACTGGCGACGGCACAGGCCCGCGCTGCTACCCGTGATGTGAACGATCGCATCGGCTGGATAGAGGCCGACCTCTCCCACTGGAAACCGGAGCGGACGTGGGACCTCGTGGCCACCAGCTACGCCCACGCGCAGATCGGACAGCTTTCGTTCTATCGGCGTATCGCACGTTGGGTCGCCCCGGGCGGAACCCTCCTGATTGTGGGACATCTCCACGGGCACCCTCATGACGATCATCCGGGACACGTCCACTCCGAGGGTGCGACAGCGACGCTGGCGGCGATCACGAACCTGTTCGCCGCCCCGGAATGGCGAGTTGAGGCTGGCTATGAGCACACCCGCACCGTGCACCCCGGCGGTTCTCCGGTGCAGTTGCGTGACGTGGTCGTCCGCACCCGCCGACTCGTCTGAGGCGTCGCCTATCTTCTCGCGCCAAGACTCTCCCGTCCTGAGCGCTTTTTCGACCTGCCCGCGATCACTGCCGAGCACCACAGTTCCTGAGAGGAATCACATCCAGCCATGACTTCCACCGCTCTCACCGGTGCAGAAGACGATGCAGCCGTTATCGACGATCCGCGACGCAGACGTGCCATTCTCTGGGCAGTCTGTATCGCCTTGATGGCCGTCGTCGCCTCAGTGACCGGCCTGAACGTCGCGCAACCGCACCTTGCGATGACGTTCGATGCCTCCCAAGGGCAGGTGCTGTGGATCATCAACACCTACACCCTCACCCTCGCCGCTCTCCTGCTGCCGCTGGGAGCACTGGGCGACCGACTGGGACGCAAGCCGGTGCTGATCGTGGGGCTGGCGGTGTTCGGGATCGCGAATATCGCCGGCGCCGTTGCTCCGGCCATGGAGGTCATGCTCGCTGCCCGGCTCCTCAGCGGCGTCGGTGCGGCGATGATCATGCCGGTCACGCTGTCGGTGATCACCTCGTCCTTCCCGGACAAGGAACGTTCCAAAGCAATCGGAATGTGGAGCGCAGTCGCCGGAGGCGGTGGCGTCCTGGGCATGTTCCTCTCCGCCCTGCTCGTCGACGTCGCATCCTGGCGGTGGCTGTTCGCCCTACCCATCGTCCTGACCGTCGCATCGGCGGTGATCGGTCTCCACGCCGTGCCGAATTCCCGTGAGTCAGCGCCGGGACGCTTCGACGTGATCGGGGCGTTGACCTCGATCGTCGCCGCCGTCGGGTTCACCTTCGCCTTGCACGAGGCTCCGACGCTCGGGTGGGCGGCCCCAATCGTCCTGGTCACCCTCGCTGCTGCGGTGCTCGCCACCGTCGTGTTCATCCCGTGGGAGCTGCGCACACCATTCCCGCTGCTCGACATCCGTCACTTCCGCACCCGCGGTCTCTCATCGGGCACCACGCTCCTGGTGGTGTTGTTCGGCGTACAGGGCGGGGTTTCGCTCGTCCTCTATCCGTTCTTCCAGGTCGTGCTCGGCTGGAGCGGACTGCTCGCCACCGCGGGACTGATGCCGATGGCACTGCTGATGATGCTCGGCTCCGTTCTCGCCCCACGCCTGGCCGCCCGTATCGGCGCTCGCGCCAGTATGGTCATCGGACTCACGGGTGCCACCGCGGGGCTCGCGCTCATGGCCGCATTCGTCTCCGCCGACGGCGGCTACCTCACCGTCCTCCCCGGCCTGATCGCCATGGGCCTCGGGGCTGGCCTCGCGATGACCCCCTCCACCGAGGCCATCACCTCGTCGCTTCCCCGCACGCAGCAAGGCGTGGCATCGGCGCTCAACGACCTCACCCGCGAGCTCGGCGCCGCCCTGGGCGTCGCTCTCCTCGGCGGGCTCCTCGTCGCCGGCTACCAGACCGCCATCGGCGAACGCCTCGACGGCGTCCCGGCAGATCTCGCCGCCACAGCCAGCGAGGGCATCGCCAACGCCAGCGCCGCCAGCGAGCACGCGGGCGAACACGCCGGACAGATCATCACCGCCGCCCAGGACGCGTTCATCGCCGGATGGCAGCAAGCCATGTGGGTCGGCGTCGCCGTCATGGCCGTCCTGATCGTGTTCGTCATGATCCGCGGCCCCAAGAACGCACCCCGAGCCGATGCAGTCGACAACAAGGAGCCCGTCTCATGACAAGCGCCCGCAGTCTCTTGTTCGCCTCGAGGCCTGGTCCGATCCCCAGTGCGTGTGGTGCTTCATCGCCCACCCCCGGTTCGTGAAGGCCGTCGCCGCATTCGAGGGTGAGGTCGAGGTCACCTATCGGTCCTTCGAGCTCCGCCCCGACGCGCCCGTGGAGATCGACACGGAGCAGCAGATCGCACAGCACGCCGGCGCGAACCGCGAGCGTGTCGACGCCATCAACGCCCAGCTGACCGCGCTGGCCGACGCCGAAGGGCTCAGTTACCGACCCGACCTGACCCGGCCGACGAATTCCCGCTTCGCCCTTGAGCTGCTCCACCATGCGGGACAGGCGGGGCAACGGGCCACGCTCACCAGCCGGCTCTTCAGTGCCCACTTCAGCGAAGGGTGTCACATCGGACGCATCGACGAGCTCCTCGCTCTCGCCCACGAGGTCGGACTCGACCGTGAGACGGCACGGGCCGTCCTGACGGAACGTCGCCACAGAAAGGCCGTCGAGCAGGACCACGCCCGGCTCCGCGCGCTCGGCGCACGAGGCGTGCCGCTCTACGTCATCAACGGACAGCGGGGCATCTCCGGCGCTCAGCCGGTGCAGACCTACTTCGACGCACTCGAGAGGGCAGCCGCCGCATGAATGACACGACGTTCGCCTCCCTCACGCCCACCCCGGAGAACCCCGAAGGCGATGACATCGAGAACGCCTGCGCGGACGGGGCCTGCGCCCTTCCCCCACAGCCACAGAGCGGAGGCGCGCCATCGATTGCCAAACCAGCGAAGACCGCCGCAACAGAAAGGAAGCCCCGATGAGCAGAAGCACGACAGACGCGGGAATCGAGGAGGAGTTCCGAGCATGGCGCCAGCACCGCTGGACCGAGATCATCGGCCCGGGCGGCAAGGCCTCCGTCGCCGCGAAGACCGTGATCTCCGGATCCGAAGTACAGACTGTCGATGGCATCCCCGGCACGTGGCGCATCAACGACGAAGGCGACTTGACCGTCACCGCCACAGGGGCCGATGGCATCCGTGTCGACAACACCCTCGTCGAGGGAACGGCCGTCGTGCCGCCCGGGCCATCGCTCGCCTTCGCTCAGGGGCAGGTCGGGATGGTCGGTGGGGTGGATGGCTCGTATGGCCTGGTCGTCCTCGATGAGCAAGCCATCGTCCGCTCCGGACTGACCGGCATCGACGCCTACCCGTACGATTCGCGCTGGATCCTGCGAGGCGTCTTCAAGGAAGTCGAGCCGGAACGCCGAACGCTGGTCGAACGCCTGACCCAGCCTCGCACCACCGATCACATGCCGGCCCCCGTCGACCTTGCGTTCACCATCGATGGCTCCGAGGTCGTACTGACCGTTGTCGAAGAGATCCCGGGCCAGGGGCTGATCATCTTCACCGACGAGACCAGCGGCCGAGAGACGCCCGACATCGGGCGATGGCTCGTGCTGCCCCTCGCGCCGGCGGGAACCGAGGTGGCCGTCGACCTCAACAAGGTGGTCGTGTCGTACCACCACATCTCCCCTACGGTATTCACCTCCCCGCTGCCACCGGCCGGGAACCATATTCCACTCCGGATCGAAGCCGGGTAACGAAGCCTCCTCCGCGACGCGCGGCGCGAGCCCGACACCGAATAACCCCCGAAGGCAAGAAGCAAAGGAACTGAATCATGAGCCGCAACCCAGAACAGACCGCCGCCACGTATCTCAAGCACCTGGAGAACCGCGAATGGGATCAGGCACGGAGCATGTGCACGGCCGACGCCACTGTCTGGCACAGCGACGGCAAAGGCGACTCCGGAATCGACGAGAACATCGCCGGCATGAAGGAGCAGATCAGCTCGATCACCTCCATGCGCTATGACATTCAGCGCCAGATCAGTCAAGGCGACGAGATCTTGCAGCAGCACGTCGTCCGTGTCGAGACAGTCGATGGCGCGCGAATGAATGTCTATGCAGCTGTCTACTTCCGACTCAACGACGGCCTGATCGAACGCATCGAGGAATACGCTAACGCCGTCCCCGATTCCGCCTCCTGATCGACCACACATCCCGAATTCGGACGCTGCATAGCGTCCGCCGCAGTCTGCGGATGCTATGCAGCGTCTACGACCAGTTGAGGGCCGGTGGGGTCGAGCGCGCAGAGCACGACATGGAGTCGTAGGATCCCCGCGCGCGCCTTCATCGGATGATGACGAGCTGGTTCCTCGACATCCTGCCGCCGCACCTCGATGCCTCGATCCCCCGACCATGGTCCGGCGCTCGCACCACCTCGGTCAGAACGAGATGATCGCTCGTCTCCGGTCTTCGAAGGCACGGTCGGAGAGGTCGGTGCCTATCGCGATCACGTCGAAGGCGTGAGGTGCCCCTGGGCGCACGATCAGCTCTGTTGAGATGCCCGCACGACCAAGGTCGCGCGCGTAGCGGATGCTCTCGTCACGGAAGATGTCGAGCTCTCCGACTTCGATGTATGCCGGGGCGAGTCCCGCATGATCCTCCTGCCGCCCGGGCGCCACCGATGGGCTCACGTCGGCCCCGCCGATCTGATCGCCGAGCAGCGCGTGCCAGCCTGTGTGGTTGTCGTCGTACGTCCATGTCGCAAAGGGCAGCAGGTGCGGATCGGGGTCGGTGGTCCGGTCATCCAACATGGGATAGATCAGGATCTGCCGGGCGATCGGGATCGACGCGTTGCGCGCCGCAATGGCGACTCCGGCGGCGAGGCCGCCCCCTGCGCTGTCGCCCATCACCGCGATGCGCTGCGAGTCGATGCCGAGGACTTCCGCGTGCTCACGCAGCCACGATAGAGCAGCGAAGCAGTCGTCGACAGGAACGGACCCCCGCGAGCCAGGTGCCAGCCGGTAGTCCACGGACAGGAACGGGACGCCGGATGACCGGACGTATGCGGAGACGATCGGATGGTGCTCCTCGACGGAGCCAGCGATCATGCCGCCACCGTGCAGAAAGATCACCGCGGAGCCAGGAGTGCGGGAAGCATTCGGCTGCGGCGGCATGTACCACCGCACCAGGATCGCGTCCTCCTTGACCGGCACCAGGTACTCGCAGACGCGGATGTCATCGGTGGGAGGGAAGATCTGAGCGACGCCGGCGAACATCTCCGCAGACCTTGCCCGGCGGGCGGCGATGTCTCCTCGTGACGGGCTGGGAACCACCGTGTCGGGCCGCATCGCCTCAAGTCGGGAGGCGATCACCGGATCGAGAGCGAATGACATGGGGAGCACCTTCGTCCTGTGGACAGAGCGGCGGGAACGACTGGTCGCGAGTCTCGTCAAGGACCTGAGGTGACGGCCGGGCCATCTGAGGCCATTGCCGAGTCAAGCGGGCGGGCAGCCGCGTGGATGATGTCAGCGACGCGTTGCGGCTGGGAGAGGAACGGAGAATGCGAACTGTGCAGTTCGACGACCCGGGTCGGCTCGACCGAACGAGTGTCGACATCCCTGACGATCTCGCGCTGCAAAGCAGGCATGAGCATGCGATCTTCGGTGCAGAGGACATAGGTGCGCGGGATCGATCCGAACCGCTCGCGAGTCACGGCGATGGCTTCGGCGGCCATCCCGACCGGTGCGTCCGCATTCAACATGCTCGTCGCCGCGTCGGCGACCTCGACCGGCACGTCGGCGTACAGCGCTTCACGGATGCGCTCACGCGAGGCCGCATCAGCGGTATCGATGCGCGAAGCGCCGATCGCGAACGGGTCGGCGCGGAGCAACTCCGTGCCCAGCTCTCCCGCATTGGCGGGGTGTGCGACGAGAGCCGCCGCCGGTTGGCCCGAGACCGGGGCGAGGGCGGAAATGTAGACGAGGTGCGAGATCAGCGACGGCGCCATCTCCGCAGCGAGGGTTGCGGCCACCCCGCCCATGCTGTGCGCCACCACCACATGGGGCCGATCGGACCCGATGTGCTCCAACTGGGCTATCAGTGCCTCGGCAGCGCTCGTTGCGTCGACCGATGCGACCTCGGACCTCTCGGTAGCGAACTCCGCGGCGTCGAAAGGCCGCACTCGTTGCGCTGCCGGAGATGTGCCACGCAGTCCTTGCCCCGGCAGATCGACGGCTACGGCCGCGATCCGACGTCGGGCGAGTTCGAGAGTCACGTGACTCCAGCACCAGGTGCCGTGCCAGAACCCCGGCACCAGGACGACATGTTCCATCAGACTCTCCCGTTCCTCTGTTCGGGCTTGACACTACCACGGTAGTGAGTGTTCACTATCAGCTATGGCCACATCCGGCGCGATCAAGCGCGTGCCCCTCGAGGAGCGTCGCGAGCAGATCCTCGAGGCGGCGCTGCTCGAGTTCAGCCATAAGGGGCTGCATGGTGGATCAACCATGGCCATTGCGCGCAAGGTCGGCATCTCGCAGCCGAACATCTTCCGGATCTTCGTGACCAAGCACGAGCTTTTCGTCGCTGTGCTGCAGCGCGTGTTCGCGAAGATCGAGGCCACCATGCTCACCGCCGGGGAGTCGGACCCGGATCAACCCCTGCAGGCCATGTCGGATGCATGGGGTGAGCTCATGGAAGAGCAGGAGGTCATGTTCATGCTCCTGCAGGGCTATGCCGCCTCCGATGACGCCATGATCCGTGACCTCATGCACGACTGGACGCGAGAGGTGTTCGAGCGAATGGAGGCCCTGCCCGGCGTCGGCGAGGACGCCTCTCACGACTTCTTCGCCGCGGGCATGCTCTACATGGTCGCCACAGCCATGGATCTTCCCACCCGCGCGGCAGAGGATACGTGGGCGGCCCGATTCCTGGCCTCGGGGGCGTGACGGTTCGCGCCCCCGACCGGGCGGCCTCTCTTTTTTTGACCCTTCGGTAGTGACCACTCACTAAGGAAATGATGACCACGACTATCCATCCATCTTTGACCGGGCTGCGGATCCCTCGTGGCTCAGCCCTGGCTGTTCTGGCTTCCTCGATGTTCCTCATCGTGCTCGACGGCGCGATGGTGAACCTCGCTGCCCAAACCATCCGTCAGGGCCTGGGCCTTGCATCGGCAGAGCTGGCGATCGTCGCCAACAGCTATCTCATCGCCGTCGCGGGCCTCGTGCTCCTCGGTGGTCGTTTGGCCGATGTTCTCGGGGCGCGGCGGATGTTCTTGATCGGCATGTCGGTCTATGTCGCAGCATCAGCCTTGTGCGCACTGGCGCTCAGCGGCCCCATGCTCATCGTTGGGCGCATCGGTCAAGGTGTGGGCGCGGCGATGACCATTCCCGCGGCGCTCGCGTTGGTTTTGGTGATCTACACCACGGCCGCCGACCGAACTCGAGCGCTCGGCGTCTGGGGCGCGGTCACAGCGGCCGGAAGCCTCATCGGCGTCTTCGCCGGCGGCATGCTCACCGAGGCGCTCGGCTGGCAATCGGTGTTCTGGGTTCCGGTACCTCTTGGCCTCATCGCCATGGCGATGGTGTGGAAGACGATTCCGCCGATTCCTGGAAAGGCTGGCCGCTTCGATGTCGCGGGCGCGCTGAGCATCACCGCCGCAATTACCGCGCTTGCCCTCGGCTCAGTCAACGCCGCGGAGGTCGGCTGGACCAGCCCGATCACGCTCATCGCCCTGTCGGCAGGACTAGCAGCTCTTCTGGTGTTCATCTCGGTCGAGCGGAGGTCACCGCATCCGCTCGTTCCGTTGAACGTGTTCCGCCATATTTCGGTGTCCACCGCGTCTGCGGTGATGATGCTGCTGGGCGGCACCCTGACCAGCGTGTTCTTCTTCCTGCCGCTCTACCAGCAAGGCGTCCTCGGTATGGGCGCGCTGGAGACCGGGCTCGCCCAAGTACCCATCGCCGTCATGCTTATCGTCGGCAGCCTGCTGGCACCCGTCCTGAGCAAGTCCATCGGCCTCGAGGGCGCCCTGCCGACATCGCTGACGGCGCTCCTGGCCGGGTTCGTGTGGATCGCGATCAACCCAGCGACGTCCTTCACCTGGCAGCACATCGGTGCGTTCATCCTCCTCGGCTTGGGCCTCGGTCTCGGCATCGTGACAGGTATGACCATGGCGGTCCGCGACAGCGCCGAGGGCGAGTCAGGACTGCTGAGCGGCGTGGTCAATGCCGCCCAATCCCTCGGCGGCGCAATCGGGCTCGCGGTCCTTGCGGGGATCGCCCTGACCGCAGGGAGTGCCGGGGAGATGAACTTCACCGCGGCGTTCATCGGCGCAGCGACGCTCGTGGCCGCTGCCATCGCCATCTCGGGCGTCAACGCCCTGGCCACACGCCGCACGCCAGCGACAACCCACTGACACTCAAGAACACGAAAGAGAGAACCCGATATGAGCAACCCCTCGATCCTCGTGACCGGCGCGACCGGCACCGTCGGATCCGCCCTCGTCCCCGCCCTGCGCGACTCCGGCGCACAGGTGAGAGCGATGACCAGGAACCCCCACTACGCCCTGAAAGGCGCACAGACGGTCGTCGCCGACCTGCACGATCCGGACTCGATCACGACGGCGTTCAACGGCGTCGACGCGGTCTTCCTCAACTCACCGTCGACGGCGGACGCCGCCGAGCTCCAGATCAGATTCCTCGACTTGGCGGCGCAAGCGGGCATCGCCCGCGCGGTCGTGCTGTCCCAGTTCGGCGCAGCACACGGCTCTCCCGTCAGATTCCTGCGCTGGCACGCCCAGGTCGAGGGCCACATCCGACGCTTGAACATCAGCGCGACCGTGCTGCGCCCCAACCTGTATCTGCAATCCCTCCTCGCGTTCGCCGACACCATCGCACAGGGCACACTCGCCGCCCCGATCGGTACCGCGGCTGTCAGTGCGATCGACACCCGCGATATCGCCGATGCAGCAGCCGCCGTTCTCACAAGCAACAACCACGACAACGAGACCTACACGCTGACCGGACCTCGAGCGATCACCCATGCAGAGATCGCCGATGCATTGAGCACCGCGACAGGCAGTTCCATCGCTTTTCAGGATCTCCCGCCCGAGCATTTCACGGCAGCACTGGGGAGCTACGTCCCGCAGTGGCAGCTCGAAGGGCTGGTCGAGGACTACGCCCACTATTCGCGCGGTGAGGCTTCAAGCGTCACCACGACCATCGCGGAACTGACCGGACGTCCTGCCCGTGACGTCGCCGACTTCGCCCGCGACTACTCGGCCGCCTTCACCCGCCCGTAAACCTCTCCACCCAGAACGGCTGACCTTCATGATCACCCACATTGTTCGCATGTCCATTCGGCCCGACGTCTCCGAAGAACAAGTTGATGCAGCGCTGCAACGCATGGCCGATGCCGGTGCCGAGATGGGCTCCGACACCGGAGCCGAAGCCGGCGTGTTCGGCCGGGACTACGGAGACACCTTCGATTTCGCTGCGGTCTCTCAGGTTGCCGACCTCGCCGCGTACGAAGCACTGATGAACCACCCCGCCCACCTCGAGGTCGACCGTGTCGGCCTGTCGTTGGTCGATCGATTCCACTCGATCGATATCACCGACGATCCCGACCCCGAGATCGGCGCGAAGATCGCCGACATCCACCGACGCCGCTTCGACGCCCACCCGGACATCCTGAGCCTGGTCGAGGCCATCGACGACTACCGAGGCAGCGGAGTCCCCGGACGGCTCTGACACCAGTCGCCACGCACGCCGCAGCGCACCACACACGAGAGGAGAAATCATGTCCGACACCCACGACACCGACGCAATCGTCATCGGCAGCGGGTTCGGCGGAGCAGTCGCTGCCGCCCGCCTGGCCCAAGCCGGATACCGGGTCCTCATCCTCGAACGCGGGCAGCGCTGGAACCCCGGAGACTTCCCGCGCGACCCCGTGCTGGAAGGACGATGGTTATGGGCCGTGGACCACGGTCTGTACGACATCCGCGGCCTGGGCGGCATGTTCGCCGTCCAGGCCGCAGGATACGGAGGCGGCTCCCTCGCCTATGCCAACGTCTTCGCCCGCCCGTCCGACGCTGCCATGGATCCGCGGTGGCCCGGTCACCTGCGGCGAGAGACCCTTGACCCCTACTACGACCTCGCCGCGCACATGCTCGAGGTCACCCCCGTCGGCAATGACCCCCGTACCGGCGCACCACCGCCACGTACGGCACTCATCGAGCA
Organism: Pseudactinotalea sp.; assembly: GCF_048594945.1. NCBI lineage: Bacteria > Bacillati > Actinomycetota > Actinomycetes > Micrococcales > Cellulomonadaceae > Pseudactinotalea > Pseudactinotalea sp. The sequence continues at coordinate 14,600 of NZ_JBMDXJ010000150.1, forward strand.
GCTCATGGCTGGGAGCGACCGGCCCGAGGCAACCGTGCGGCCGAACCTCGCTGTCACTTTCGGTGACCCAGGCGTGTGGCGGCCGAACCGACATGGGGTGCCGCGCCAGGGCTGCAGCTTCGTCGGTGACTGCGTCATCGGCTGCAACCAGGGAGCCAAGAACTCCCTCGATGTCACATATCTCGCCGTCGCCGAAGCACACGGAGCACGAAGCGTCACCGACGCCGAGGCCATCCGGATCACCTTCGGCGACGACGGCTACCTCGTCACCACGCGATCCCCGAGCGACCCGACAGCCCCACCGAACACCTGGAGAGCACCCCGCGTCTTCCTCGCCGCAGGAGCGGTTGCCAGCACCGAACTGCTCCTGCGATCACGCGACATCGACAAGACACTGCCGCACCTCTCTCCGCTGCTCGGCCACGGCTTCTCAGGCAACGGCGACTTCCTCACCCTCGCCCGACTGCGCAAACCCCACGGCGACATGACCACCGGCCCCACCATCACCACCAACACGGTGCTCGACGTCCCCGAAGGGCGTGGCTCGGTCTGGTACCAGGTGCA
>NZ_JBMDXJ010000151.1:0-5146 GCF_048594945.1 Pseudactinotalea sp.
GCGGCCGCCCCACGTCAGTGGCTGCCAGCCGCCGTCGCTGCTGGGCTTCTCGATGCGCACGTTGCCGTCGCTGGTGCGGAACAGCGCGTGGGGTCCGGTCGCGTCGGACTCGCTCCAGACTCGCGCGCTCCCGGCGTCGCCGGCCCAGCCGGCGGCCAGGAATTTGCAGCCGCCGAAGAACGCACCCCCTCCCGCCACGGCGTTTAGGGCCCACCGGAGCTGGGCGTCCGTCACGCGCAGCTCGTCCTCGGTGTCGGGGATGTCCACCGTGACCGTGAGGTCGTCGTCGGCGTGCGCACCCAGGGCCGACACCACCACCAACGCCGCCATGGCTGCGAGGAGGAATGTCAGGACCGCCGCGCGGCGAGCGAGCGCCGTCACTGCAGGACCTCCTCACGGCGCCGTGCGGATCGACGCACGGGGATCACCGCGGTGTCCGCGAGGTCGCCGTCGGGCGTGACCTGCGTGACCGGCGGCGTCGACGGCTCGGGCGCCACCTTCGGCTCCGCGGGCTGCTCGTCCACGCGTGCTGCTGCGGCCGCCTTCTCGGCGCGCTTGCGGCGACGGCGACGCGTGAGCCCGGTGACGAGCGAGCTGACCACCACGATCAGCAGGACCACCGCGGCGATCAGTACCGCCAGCACGGGCCAGGACAGGCCTTCGCCGGCCGCGTTCTCGGCAGCCGTGAGCGCCGCCGGGTCGGCCATCACGGTGACGGTTGCTTCGGCAACCTGCCCGGAACCCGCCCCGAGAAGCTGGAGCACGTGGCTGCCGGTGCGGAGGTTCGCCGGCAGGGTGAGCGCGCCGGCGACCTCGCCGAAGCGACCGGCGATCAGCGGACCGGCGCCGGTCTCCCCCGCGCCGAGCACCGCCACCACCTGCTCGCCCGGCTGGAACCCCGTGCCGGTGAAGGTCAGCACCCGGCCGACGATGATCGTCGACTGCTCCAGCCCGATCGTCGCCGGGCCCGACGGCGCAGCCACCTCGATGTCATCGGTCGGCTCCTCGCCGGTCGTCTCGTCGTCCGCGTCATCGCCCGTCGCACTCGACGCGGTACCGCCGTCGTCGCTCGTGCCCGAGCCACCTTCGGTCGAGGAGCTGCCGGTGCCGGAGCCACTGACGAACTCGACAGGCGTGAACGTCTCGTTGGAGGGGTTGATCACGCCGTGGGCGCCGATCGTGATGATCCCGCAGGTGACCTCGCGGCAGTCGACCGAGCGGACATCGCCGTCACGGTCGATCGCCTCGAATGTGGCGCCCGGAACCCGCATCTGCAGGCTCCAGGTGCCATCGGCGCTGACCTCGCCGCCGTTGGCCGCTGCCGCGGTGCCCGAGCCCGGGAAGGTCACGAACCGCTGGTAACCCTGGTTGTCCTTGGCCTCGGTGTCGGGCACGTAGAGGTAGTCGACGCCGGTCGAGCCACCGTTGCTGGGCCGCCAGGACCCACCGTTCGGATCGTCCACCCAGCCGAACAGCACGTAGATGCCGCCGAAGCCGCCCTCGATGGACTGGAACCCCGACCCGGACACGCTCAGCGCCGTCTGGCCGTCGATGCGGACCTGGGTGCCGCCGAGCTCGGAGTCGATGCTGACGCCAGCTGCCGCCGACGCAGGCGAGGCCACGCCGATCCCCAGCAATGCCACCGCTGCGGCGAGCATCAAGCGTGCCCACCCGCCCGCTGCTGTCCTTCGCGTCCTGCTCACTGCACCGTCTCCCTGATCCCCTCGGGCGTCATGTCCTCGTCCATCTCGTCGCCAGCGCCACGCCACGGCACCACCACCAGGTCGTTGCCGATCTCCTGCACGGTGACCGGTTAGCTATACACGGCGGTCAGCAGCTCGTCCTGGCACACCTCGCGAGGTGTGCCATCGGCACGCACGCGGCCATCCGCCAGCAGCACCATCCGGTCCGCGTACGCGGCTGCGAGCGACAGGTCGTGCAGCACCACCACCACGGCCGCTCCCTCGCGTGCAGCGCGACGGGCACGCCGCAGCGTGGCCTCCTGGTGGCGGATGTCCAGCGCCGCGGTCGGTTCGTCGAGCAGCACCACGGGCGTAGTCTGCGCCAGCACCCGGGCGAACCCGGTGCGCGCCTTCTCGCCACCGGACAGCGTGGGATAGCGCTGCTCCACGAGCGGCGCGATCTCGGTGTCCACGATCGCAGCCGCGACCACGGCATCGTCCTCGGCCACGCTCGAGGTGCGCCGCCACGGTGCACGGCCCATCTCCACGACCTCCTGAGTGGTGAACGCGAACGCGATCCGGCTCTCCTGCATCTGTACGGCGCGCATCCGCGCGAGCCGCGCGGGCGGCAGGCTGTGCAGCGGCACGCCGTCGATGCTCACCTGGCCGCTCTGCGGCGTCAGGTCGCCCGAGAGAACGCCCAGCAGCGTGGACTTACCGGCACCGTTCGGCCCGACGAGCGCGACCACCTCACCGTGCTGCACGGCGACGTCGACGCCGTCGAGCACGGCACGACCGCCGAGGGTGACCCTGACCTGGGTGGCCTGCAACGCCGTCATGCTCTACACCCACCCGCCTGCGCGGCGGCTGCGCCGGATCAGGTAGAAGAAGAACGGGCCGCCGACGAGCGCAGTGAGCATGCCAATCGGGAGGTCCGCATACGGCACGATCGTGCGCGCGCCGAGGTCGGCCGCGAGCAGCAGCACGCCGCCACCGAGGGCACTGCCCGGGAGGAGGGCGCGGTGGCCCGGACCGATCAGCATCCGCAGCAGGTGCGGCACCACCAGACCGACGAACGCGATGCTGCCGCAGAACGCCACGGCCGCTCCGGTAAGGATCGCGACCAGCACCACGATGCGCTGCCGCAGCCGCTCCACGTCCACGCCGAGGTGCCGCGCGGGCCGGTCGCCGAGAGCGATCAGGTCGAGCGGGCGCGCCGCGAACAGCGAGACGACCACGCCGATCAGCACCACGGGCGCGACCGCGAGCACGTGCTGCCAGCGGGTGCCGTTGAGCGATCCGAGTTGCCAGAACACGATCTCCTCGCGCGAGGAGGTGTCACCGAGGAACGTCAGCAGCGCGATCGCGGCACCGCAGACCGCGTTCACGGCCACGCCGGTGAGGATCAGCGTGACCACCTCGGTACGCCCACCCTGCCGCGCGGTGCTGTAGGCGATGGCGGTCGCGGCCACCGCCCCGGCGAACGCGACGGCCACCACGGTCCACTCGCCCAGGAAGTCCAGTCCCAGCACGATCACCGTGCAGGCGCCGACGGCCGCTCCCGCGCTCACGCCGATCACACCCGGCTCGGCGAGGGGGTTGCCGAAGATGCCCTGCATCAAGGCGCCGCCGGTGGCGAGCGCCGCGCCGACCGCGAGCGCCAGCACCACGCGGGGCAGCCTGATGATCCAGAGCGCGTCCTCCTGGGTCTGGGAGAGGGTGCTGGGCCCCCACAGACCGATCCGGTGCAGCAGCGACACGAGCACCTGATCGGGGGGCATCGAGAGCTGGCCGAGACCGATCGAGACCAGCGTGAGCACCACCAGGCCGACCACGAGGCCCGTGAAGACCGCGGTGAGGCGCACCGCGCGACGGGACCGGGCGCCGTCGGGAAGGACCGCCGGGGTGGCGACGCGGACCTGGGTACTCACTCAGCCCCCTGCGGGGCGTAGATCGCGACCGCGAGCGCCTCGAGCACATCGGCGGAGTTGGAGCCGAAGCTGAGGATCTCGTAGTCGGACATGTCGACGATGCGCTGGTTCTGACCGGCCGGGGTCAGACCCAGGGCGGGGACGCGTTCGAGGAGCCCGGCCACGCCGTCGACCGACTCCAACCCCTTGGTCATCATCAGCACGAGATCGGGCGCGGCGGCGACCAAGCCCTCGTCGGTGAGGGGCTGCATCCCCTCCCAGCCGATCTCGGTGGCGACGTCCGTCCCGCCCAGTGCGCCGATGAGTGAGTCGGTCCCGGAGCCGGTGCCGAACATGTAGTAGATGCCCGACTGACCGCGCACGTAGAGGAAGGCGATGCGCAGCTTGTCGTCCCCCTCAGGGGCGATCGCGGCGATCTGGGCGACCATGGCCTCGATCGACTCCTGCGTGCGCTGCGCCAGCTCCTCCCCCTGCTCGCTCACACCGAGCGCGTCGGCGATCTGCTGGATCAGCGCGGGCGCGGTCTCCAGGGAGCGGTGGGAGTCGATGACGATCACGGGGATGCCGGCGTCGCGCATCTGCAGCATCACGTCCCACGGGCCGAGGCTGGTGTCGGTAATGATGACCGAGGGCGCGAGGCCGAGGATCGCCTCCCCGTTGAGCTCGTGGCCGTTCGCGGTGACCAGCGGCAGATCGGCGACCTCCGGGAAGCCGGAGGAGGTGTCGCGGCCCACGAGGTTGTCGCCGAGGCCGAGCTCGTAGACGGCGCGGGCGGCGGTGCCGTAGAGATCCACGGCCAGGATCCGGGAGACATCGTGGACCGTGATCTCGGTGCCCTGCGCGTCGGTGACGGTGGCCGGCAGCTGCGGCGTGGGGTCGGTGGCGACCGGGTGCAGCGCGGTGTCGGTGAGGACGGCCGTGGACGGTCCGACGTACGAGCCGGGATCGTCCAGTGGCTCGACCTCGGCGAGGTGAGCCCCGGATCCGGCGCTGCCGCTGGTTCCGGCGTCGGGCGCACACGCGCCGACGAGGATCAGCGCGGCGAGCGCGGTGGAGCTCAGGACCGCAAGCAGGCGGCGTGAGGGCATGGTCGAGGCCTTCGCGATCGAGTGATCATCGGGTTGGCGCCCCGCCCGGCGCGGCACCGGGCGGGGCAGTCGAGGGAAGCTCAGGACAGGGACGCGAAGATCGCGGCGTTCATCGCGAACGCGCGCTCGGCCTCCGCGATCACCTCGGCACGCTCGGACTCGCCCCACGGGGCGCTGTCCAGGGCACGGCGGTAGTCGTCCTTGTAGAGCTTCGGCTTGGGGATGCCGTCGAATCGGTAGAACAACAGGCCGGGCTCACCTTCAGTGAGGCCGTAGTACTGCGAGACGCGGCGGGAGATCGCCTGGCCCCCGGAGAGATCGCCGAGGTAGCGCGTGTAGTGGTGGCCGACGAACGCCGGGGTGCTGTGAGAGACGCTCGCGATGTGCTCGGCGTCCGCGCGGGCGGCTGGGCGCGGGGGCTCCGTGCTGCGCCAGTCGGGCCCGA
>NZ_JBMDXJ010000152.1:0-9397 GCF_048594945.1 Pseudactinotalea sp.
ACGCCGTCGGCGCCTGGCGCGACCTGGGCCGCCAGCTCGAGAAGCTGCTCGAACCCCGCCTGCGCCGTGAGCTGGCGAGTCCAGTCCGTCAGCGCTCCGGCAGCGGCGGTGGCGCCACCCACGTGGTAGGCGCCCGGTCCGCTCGCCGGTGCCGTGCCGAGCATCGGATCGATTGCGGGCCGATCGACGACGGCGCTCACCGACATCGTGGTCCCGTAGGCGAGCATGCAGTCGCCGGGTGCGTCGGCGCCCACGCTGACGTTCTCAGCCCAGAAGTCCATGGTCCCGCACACCACGGGGACACCGGCGGGCAGGCCTGTCTCGGCCGCTGCCGAGGCCGACACCTGCCCGATGACGTCGCCTGGCCAGCAGAGCTCGGGCAGCTCGATGTGACCGATCAGCGGCTCGGCCCACTCCCTGATCCACGCACCCTCATGGAGGTCGTAGAAGGGGTCGAACATGCTGGCGGTCAGGTGGTCGACCACGTAGGCGCCGGTGAGTCGTTCGACGACGAAACCGGTGCTGGAGACAACTCGTGCCGTCCGGGCGAAGACGTCCGGCTCGTGCTCGGCGAGCCACAGGATCTTGGGCCCGACGGACTGGCTGGTCGCCACGTGGCCGCACCGGGAGACGAGTTCCTCTCCGTACCGCTGGTTCACCTCCTCCACCTGGGTCATCGCCCGGGTGTCGACGGCGTACAGGATCGCCGGGCGGAGCGGCCGATTCTGTGCGTCGAGCGGGAGCATGCAAGGCCCGAGCCCCGTGATGCCCACACCCATGATCTCGGTGTCGGGCTCGTCGGCCAGCGCATGGCAGATGTCCACGACGTCGGCCCACCAGACGTCGAGAGCATCCTGTTCGGCCCATCCTGGATGTGGTCGGCTGACCGTGTGCGGCTGAGCGTGCTGCCGCAGGACCGTTCCGTCGGGGTCGACGAGCACGCCTTTGGTGCTGGACGTGCCGATGTCGATGCCAATGAGCGCGGTCCTCATGTGCTCTGCTCTCCTCTCTTGTGCTGGTGCCGTCGGCCGACGCCGGGTGCGGATGGGGCTACGAGGTCACGGCGACCTTGAGCGCGCCGCCTCCGACGGCTTCTGCCATCGCCTCGGTCGCGTCCTCGAGACTGAACTCGCGCGTGATCATCTCGGCGGCGCGGATGCGGCCGGAGGTGATCAGTGCCAGGGCGTCCGTGAAGTCGCGGCGCGTGCCGCCCACGTTGCCGATGACGTCGTACTCGCCGTAGTGGATCGCGTTGAGATTGATCTCCGCGGACCCCGAGCCGCCGAAGCCGGCGAACAGGTTGACGCGCCCGGCCTTGCGCGTGCAGGCAACCACGTCGTCGACGAGCTCGCCGTAGCCGATGCACACGATGGTGTGGTCCACACCGGTACCACCGGTCTCCCGCATCACGATCTCGCGGAGGTCCTCCTGACTGGGGTCGACGACGGCGGTCGCGCCGAAGCGCGTCGCGACCTCGCGGCGCAGCTCGCCCGGTTCGCTCACGATCACCTTCTCAGCACCGGCAAGCACGGCGAGCTGAAGGTGGAACAAACCGATCGGGCCGCCGCCCACGATCAATACGCTCTGGCCGAGGCGGATGTCCGAGCGCCGGTGCCCGTGTAGGGCGCATGCGAGCGGCTCCGCGAGCGCCAAGTGTGTCGCCGGGACGTCGGCCTCCACCGGGACGACACAGCCGGACTCCACCGCGTCGGCAGGCACGCGAACGTACTCGGCGAGCGAGCCGTGCTCGCCGTAGCCGAGCACGCGCAGGTCATCGCACAGGTTCCGCCGCCCAGCCACGCACGAGGGGCACGCGCCGCACGCAATCCACGGAATCACGCTGACGGTCCGTCCGAGCAGATCCGGCGCGCCGTCACCGACCGCCGCCACTATTCCGGAGAACTCGTGACCAATCACCGCGGGCCAGCGCACGCCACCCGTCTTCTGGCCGAGATAGATCCGCACATCGGACCCGCAGAGCGTGGTCGCTGCGACCTTGACGAGGATCTCGCCGTCGCCGATCTCTGGTGTGGGGACCTCGACGATGCTCAGGTCGCCGGGGCTGCGAAGAACAGCAGCGCGCACGCTTTACTCCTTAGTGTTGGTTGTTGCCGCTAGGCGGCGGGAAAGACCGAGAATCGACACGGTCACGGAAGGTGTGCTCGAGTGCGGAGTCACTTATCGGAGTCCATCGAGAAGCCCTTCATGATGTAGCGCTGGGCAAACGTGCCGAGCAGGACCACCGGAAGAGATGCCAAGACGGCCATCGCGGACAAGCTGCCCCAATAGAGGCCGCGATCGGTGACGAAGCCGGTTAGGTACACCGGGATCGTCGCTGCGTCGTATGAGGTCAGGCTGACCGCGAGGAAGAACTCGCTCCAGGCGAAGACCATGCACAGCACGGCTGTCGCGGCCAGGCTCGGCCGGATGAGCGGCAGCACCACGCGCGAAACCAGTTGCCACCCGTTCGCGCCGTCCACGGTCGCCGCTTCGACGATCTCTTTCGGCATGTCGAGTAGGTAGGCGCGCAACATCCACACCGCCAGCGGCATGTTCATTGTGGTGTAGAACGCGACGAGGGTGCCGATATTGTCGAGCTGTCCGAGAGCCTGAACTGCCATATAGATCGGAATGATCACGCCCGGCAGCGGAAGCATTCGGGTCGAGATGACGAAGAACAGGGCGTCGCTGGCCCGCTTGACCCGGCGCACCGCCATGGCGAACGCAATCGGAAAGGCAAAGGTGAGCGCCAGTACCGTCGATCCCAGCGATGCCACCAGAGAGTTTCGGAATGCGAGCATCGCATCCGGGGCCCCGAGGATCGAGAGGTAGTTCTCGAACGTTGGGGTGAAAATGAAGGTCGGCGGGTTGGTGACCGCGAGCACCTCGGGCTTGAGGCTCGTTAGCGCCATCCAAGCGATCGGCAGGAAGAAGGCCAGCCCGATGGCCCAGCTGAAGCCCGTCCCGGCCCACGAGCGGAGAAGTCGGAGGGGAGTCGTCGAGTTTGCTGCCACGGTATGTTCACCCATCTCTCAGCGACCTGGCGGCGAACCGCAGGAGCAGCAAGGTCACGACGATCGTCACGAACACCTGCACAACGCCGAACGCCGACGCCAACCCGATGTCGAAGCTGCGGAACGCCAGACCGTGCAATCGGTAGGCAGCGGTGGTCGTCTGGTTCCCGAGACCTCCCTGGGTGATCATGAAGATCGGGTCGAGCAGCTGCGAGACGAAGATCGCTCCGAGCAGCGCGCTGACCTCCAGGTGGGGCCGCAGGTGAGGCAGTGTCAGCGAGCCGAAGATTCGCACGGGCCCAGCGCCGTCCAGCATCGCGGCCTCCCGCGAGGATCGATCCACGTTCTGCAGGCCCGACAGGATGATCAGCATGGCGAACGGAGTCCACTGCCACGCCGTGACTGCGACGACAGTGCCCATGGGCCAGGTGTTGATCCAGTCGATGCCGGCGCCTCCGAAGGGTGCAAGCAGAAAGCCGAGCAGCCCGTTCTTCGGATCCAGCATCGTCGTCTTCCAGATCAACGCTGAGGCCGTCGGCGGGATTAGGAACGCACAGAAGATCATCGTGCGCACTACTGCGCGGCCCAGAAATCGGCGGTTGAGCAGCAGTGCCAGCACTGTGCCGAAAACGAGCATCAGCGCCACGACGCCAACGGTCATCCGCGCCGTGTTCCACATCGCCGTCCCGGTTCCGGACATCCGCAGGACCTCGGCATAGTTGGCCAGCCCCACGAACTGACGACCACCCGGACTCAGCAGGTTCCAGTCCCACGTGCTCAGCACCAGCGTGATCACGAAGGGAACCTGTGTCATGAGGACCATGTAGATGATGGCGATCCGCGCCATCGGCGAGAACCGTGGAAGCACAGTCGGCCGGTGGCGTTCGCGTTCGCCTCCCCGTCCTGTCTCTGGTTCGGCTGGTGAGGCAACGCTCATCGTGCTCATCACAATCTCGCAGGGTGTGCCAGGGTCATCCGGCCCACAGCCCGATGCGGCTCATCGTCGCCTCGGCACTGGCCTGGATCGCGTCGACAGCCTGATCGGCGGTCTGCTGACCGGCGATCGCCGCAGCGATCTCTTGTGACATCGGCATGTAGACGTCGGTCCACTGCGGGAACTCGAAGTACGCCGCCGGCAGCTGCGGAGGAGCGGTCGGCTTGAGCAGCTTGTCGGTGCTGACCTTGGCGATCTCCTCCAGGGTCGCCGCGGCGAACGGTGCCGCCTCCTGGTACTCGCTGATCTCGTAGGTAGACAGCCTCGTGCCGGGGGGCACGCGCTCCCAGCCGAAAGTCTCGCCGGCCAGCTTGATGTAGTCCTGGGAGGTCGCCCAGGAGACGAAGGACCAGGCGGCCTCCTGATGACGCGACGACTCCGGAATACTCAACGCCCAAGACCAGTACCAGCCGCCGAAGTCGCTGCGATAGTGCGGCGCCGGGGCGTAGCCGACCTTGCCAGCCACAGTGCTCTGATCAGGGTCCTCGAGGGTGTTCGCAGCCACGGTGGCGTCCATGAACATGGCTGCCTGACCCTGCGCGAACGACGACAGAGCCTGGTTGTACCCGGCCGAGGCGGCACCGACCGGTGACGCGGAACGCACGAGGTCCACGTAGAAGTTGATCGCCTCACGTGTCTCGGCCTCGGTGAAAGTCGGCTCCCACTCAGGCGTGAAGAGGCGTCCGCCGAATGCGTAGATGACGGACATGACGGACACCTGGTTCTCACCCGGCAGGCCGCGGAGCGCGATCCCGGACAGGTCAGGGCCATGGATCGTGTGCGCGAGCTCGGCCACCTCCTGCCAGGTCGGCTGCTCCGGCATCGTGAGGCCCCGCTCCTCGAAAACGTCAGTGCGGTACATCAGGAAGGCGGACTCGGCATAAACCGGGGCACCCCAGATCTGGTCGTCGCTGGACAAGGTCTCCATGACGGACGGGATCAGGTCGGCGGCGTCGTAGCCCTCGGTCTCGTCCATCAGCGGACGAAGGTCGGCCAGCCATCCCTGGCTGCTGTACTGGGAGGTCTCGTAAGGGCCGAGCGCGAGCACGTCGAACTGCCCGGAGCCGTTCGCCACGTCCCGCGCCACGCGCTCGCGCAGCTCGGTCTCCGGTAGCGAGGAGAAGCGCACCTCGATATCAGGGTGAATGGCGTTGAACTCCGACCGCGTGAGCTCCTGGAGGTCTTCGGTGACGGGATTGCTGACGTTCGCGACCGTGATCGTCGTCTTGCCCTGCGCACCCTGTCCGGAGCAGGCGCCGAGCATCGCTGCGGCACCGCCTGCCATCGAGTACTGAAGCAGAGACCGCCGCGTCAGGGAGGTTCGCGGCGCTGCGAACGAGGTAGTGGCGAGCCGCGGGGGCTTCGTGGACATTGCTGACTCCTCAGCTTCTAATGTGGTGGGAGGGAAGGGGGGCCCCGGGGCCACGGAGCGGCCACGGTGGTCATCGCGTCGAGCCCGCTGTCGCGAACCCCGGGACCGAAGGATCAGGCGGCGGTGTCCGCCTGCTCGAGATGCCGCACGCACGCCTCGATGTCGGCGTCGTGCACGGCTGCCTGCAGTGCCTGGATCGCGTGGCCGGGCGAGGGACGGCTCCACACGTTGCGCCCAACAGCGACACCGGCTGCGCCGGACTGCATCCAGCGGCCGATCTCCTCCCCGAAGCTGCGGGGATTCGCCGGCGCTCCACCGAGGACGAAGACCGGCACCGGCGACCACTGCACGATGTCGTTCAGCAGCTCCGGATCCACCGTGGCCGGAATCTTCAGGAGATGTGCTCCCAGCTCGACGCTGACTCTGGCCGCGTGGGCGATCAGCTGGTCGGTGTCCTCGGGCACCCGTGAACCCCACAATGCCGGCTCGACCATCAGTGGAAGTCCCAGGCGCGCGCACTCGTGAGCGTTCCGAGCCACCACGGCGGCGGAGTCCGCGTAGGCCGCGGAGGTCTCCAAGCCCACGGGCAGCAGCATCTTGGCAGCCGTGGCGCCGAGACCGAGCGCGTCGACGGGAGAGATCAGCTGGCGGTGCTGGGTCATCGGTGCCTCCTGACCCGGCAGCGAATCGATGACACAGTGATCGAGCGCAACGATGAGACGAGGCCCACCGGGCCGCGCGACCGACGCAGCGGCATGGCGAGCCAGACCCGGCCCGAGGAGCAGTGCCTCAGCGCCGGACGCGCCTAGAGTTGCGAGGATGGCTCCCGGGTCCTCTCCGCCGGGAACGACGCCGTTGCCGCCGTGATCGAACGCGACGACCACACCCTTTCCGCTCTCGGCGTTCAGCAGCTGGCTCAGCCTGACTTCGATCCCAGTCACGGGCGCTCCTTGTCGTTCGTTCCGGGGGCTCAACCCCCTGATTTGGGAGGCCGTCTGCGTCCTCATCCGACACTCTACCTCAGAGGTACATAGAGGGCAATGCCCTGTATGTACCTCTGAGCATGCTGGTGCCGTTCTTGGGTCAGGGCAGGAGCGTGGAGTCGTAGGCCTGACCCTCGAGTTCGATCTCCTCGTTCAGGAGCCCTTCGGCGGCATAGAGATCGTGCAACGCCTGCCACTCCTCGTGGCGGAAGGCACCGAAGTCGTCGCCCAGATGCTCCAGGAAGATCGGTAGCCGTACGGTATTGGACTCGACCTCGGCTTCTGGCGCGGCATCGAAGAAGATGTCGAGCGCATCTTCGGGGTGCTCGCGCACGTAGTCCCACCCACGTTCGGTCGCCTCGATAAAGCGCGTGACGGCCCCGGGGTTGCCTTCGAGAACGCCGACGTTGGCGACCAGCGCGGAGTTGGGGATCGTGAGGCCGAAGTCGCTCAGGAGCAGATGCTCGACGTTGATGCCTTGGGCCTGGGCGACCGTGGCGTCGAGGAACGTCCAGCCCAGAGCCGCATCCAGGTCGCCGTTGATGAAAGCCTGCAACACGGCCTGTCCTCCGGCGACCTCGGTGATGGCGGAGGTGTCGAGGTCGTTCAAGGAGGCGACTGCTGTCCACTCCTTGTACTGAGAGCTCTCAGTCACCACGCCCAACCTGAGCCCATAGAGGTCGTCCAGCGAGTCGAGTTGGATGCGATCGGCGTCGTACAGGACTGCGGTGGGGCTCTGCTGCACGACGGTTGCGACGGCGCGCAACGATAGGCCGTTCGATACGGCGGAGAGGACCTCGCCCGCCGAGATCACACCGATGTCGGCCTGTCCACTGGCGACGATCTGGGCGGTGACTGCCGATCCTTCACCCTCCTGGATCGTGACGTCGAAACCGGCGTCATCGTAGTACCCGAGCTCGTCCGCTACGACATAGCCGGCGTGCTGGGCTCCGTAGATCCAGTCGAGTCGGAAGGTGATGGGGGTAAGTCCCTCACCCTGGTCGCCCACGCTGTTGGGCGCCGCTGGTGAGTTGCACGCCGCCAGGAGCGCAGCGGAGGCGGCCGATGCCAAGACCGCCATCAGTATTCGTCGTGTGCGCATGAAGCGTCCTTCCGGTTCGATTGGTGCGGCGCGTCGGTCACGCGCCGGTCTGGCTGGTGGAGATGTCGGGCGCCCACGACAGCGCACGCCGTTCGAGCAGCGCGACCGCCCCGTAGGAGAGGACGCCAAGCACGCTGACGACCAGCAGGGCGGCGAACATCGTCACGGTGTCGAAGTTGTTGATGGCTCTCAGGATCACGAAGCCCAGACCCTGATCAGCACCCACGAACTCACCGACGATGGCGCCGACGGTGGCCAGCGAGATCGACACCTTCATCCCTGCGAGCAGATAAGGCAGCGAGCTCGGTAGTCGAAGCTTGCGGAAGATCTCCCAGTTGCTGGCACCAACGGTGCGGAGGTACTGCACGATCTCAGGATCGACGGAGCGCAGCCCGAGCACCATGTTGACCACGATCGGGAAGAACGCGATCACGGCCGCCATGGTGATCTTCGGGGTCAGTCCAAACCCGAACCAGATCACGAAGATGGGAGCGAGCGCGGTCTTGGGGATCGACTGCGTCGCGACCAGGACCGGCATCAGCGCCTGCTCACCGAACTTCGTCAGCGCAATGGGCAACGAAAGTAGGATCCCAGCGAGCAGCGCGATGGCGAAGCCGACCCAGATCTCGACCGTGGTGGCCGGGACGTGGGTGACGAAGTAATCCCACCTCATGCCCAGCTCCGCGAAGACCGCACTCGGGGCCGGCACCAGGTAGGTCGGCACATCGAACAGGCGGACAGCAGCCTCGGTCACGGCCAGGAGTGCGGCGATCAACGCGAAAGGCTTCCACGTCATCGGATCTCCCCGGAGGCCACTGCTGTCGCACCCGGCCGCAGCAGCGCGCGCAGATGGGCAACCACGTGGTGGAACTGCTGCCGTTCGCGTACCTCCGCGTCACGAGGACGAGGGAGGTCGACATCGACGACCTCGACCACCCGACCAGGCCGCTCCGACAGCACGACGACCTCGTCCGAGAGCAGCACCGCCTCCTCGATGTGATGCGTGACCAGCACGATCGTCGTCTGCTTTTCCTGCCAGATCCGTAGCAATTCCTCCTGAAGCGCCTCGCGCGTGATCTCGTCGACAGCGCCGAAGGGCTCGTCCATCAGGAGGATCTCGGGACCGGTAACGAGTGCTCGTGCCAGGGCCACCCGTTGTCGCATGCCGCCGGATAGCTGATGGGGAAGCAGATCCCGCACGCCAGCGAGTCCGACCATGTCAAGCAGGCCAAGTGCACGGGCATTGGCCTCGGGGCTGATCTTCTTGTCCTGGATCTCCAAGGGCAGTAGCACGTTCTTCAGCACGCTGCGCCACGGCAGCAGCAACGGTTGCTGGAACATAAAGCTGAGCCGTCCGCCGAACTCGACGTCGGCTACTGGCACCCCGTCGATGTCCACCGTGCCTTCGCTGGCGCGGACCACGCGCGAGATCACCTTCAGCAGCGTGCTTTTACCACATCCGGAGGGCCCGATGATGCTGACGAACCTTCGGGCCGGCACGATGAGGTCGACACCGTCGACGGCGAGAATTGGATCCCCTTGGGCGGGCCGGTACTCCAGGCGCAAGTCGCGGATGGCAATCTGCGGCGCGGGCGCCGCACCGGCGATCACGCTTCCCCCCCCGACCCTGCGTCGGAGCCAAAGAGCCTGCTGACCAGCTCGCGCGTGTAGGACTCGCCATGCTCGGCCGCAGCAGCGGCAGCCACATCCGGATCACCAGTCGAGAGCGCCTCCACGATTCTGCGATGCTCCTTCATCGACCGATGCTGCTGGCCCGGCATGTCTGCGTAGCGCTCGAACAGCGGGTCAAGAATCACGGCGTCGTGTGTGGACTGCAGCAGTTCCCTTGCGCGGGTGTTCCCCGACAGACTCCAGATCACATTGTGGAATCTCAGGTCATGCTCGCGATAGTCACGCCAGGAGATGCCAACT
>NZ_JBMDXJ010000153.1:0-7327 GCF_048594945.1 Pseudactinotalea sp.
GGCCTGGGGCACACGACCTCCACCGGCGAGGTCGGGGTCATCCCGCCGACGCGGGAGATCTCCGAGACCGGCGAGACGCACACGATCGACGGCGTCGAGATCGAGTTCCAGATGACCCCGAACTCCGAGGCGCCCGCGGAGATGCACTTCTACTTCCCCGGGTTCCGGGCGCTGTGCGTTGCCGAGAACGCCACCCACACCCTGCACAACATCCTGACGCTGCGCGGCGCCGTGGTGCGCGATGCGCGCGAGTGGGCCGGCTACCTCACCGAGACGATCGACCGCTACGGCGACCGAGCCGACGTCGCGTTCGCCTCCCACCACTGGCCCACCTGGGAGCGGGAGAACGTGGTCCAGTTCCTCTCGCTGCAGCGCGACCTCTACGCCTACCTGCACGACGAGACGCTCCGGTACATCAACCTCGGCTACCAAGGCACCGAGATCGCCGAGATCCTTCAGCTCCCGCCCGCGCTCGAGAAGGAATGGAGCGTCCGCGGCTACTACGGCTCGGTCAGCCACAACGTGAAGGCGATCTACCAGCGCTACCTGGGCTGGTTCGATGGCAACCCGGTCAACCTGTGGGTGCACCCGCCGCGCGAGCTCGGCACTCGCTACATCGAGGCGATCGGCGGGCAGGCGAGGGTGGTGGAACTGGCGAGGGCCGCCGTCGACCAAGGTGACCTGCGCTGGGCAGCGACGCTGCTGGGCCACGCCGTGTTCGCCGACGAGACCGATGAGAGCGCCAAGGCGCTGCTCGCCGACGTTCTCGAGCAGCTCGGCTTCGGCTCGGAGAACTCGACCTGGCGGAACTTCTACCTCGCCGGCGCGCTTGAGCTGAGGCAGGGCGGCTTCGGAACCCCGACCCGCAGTGACACCGGCACGATGGTGCAGCACGTGGCACTGAGCCAGATCCTGGACTCGCTCGCGATCGCCATCAAAGGCCCGAAGGCTTGGGAGCTCGACCTCGAGCTCGATCTGGTCGAGGAGACCTCCGGTGAGCGCCACCGCCTCACGCTGCGCAACGGCGTGCTGATCCACCGGCTCACCACCGCGGAGCCGGCAGCGACCACGGTCCGGCTGACCAAGGTGCGGTTGGCGCGCCTGCTCGCCGGCGATGTCACCTCGCCCGGCGTCACGATCGAAGGCGACCCGACCGTGCTGCGAACGCTGCTGGGCGTGGCCTCGCCCGGCGACCCGTCGTTCGCGATCGTCACCCCCTGATCGCACGCCAGCCGGGGCGCTTGGCAGTCAGCCGCTGAGCGCCGTCAGGCCCTTGCTGAGCAGCACCACGCTCAACACGGTCAGGAGCACCGCCATCACGATGGCGCTGCTCGAGCCCAGCCACTCACGTACCCGCGTGAGGAACGCCTCAGCGGTGCGGGGCGCCAGCACGCGCAGCAGCGGCGGTCCCGCCACCGTGAGGGAGGCGATCACCACGTAGACCGCGAGAGCGGCCAGCGCTGCCCCTGCGCCCGGCGCTGCGTTGGACAACGACGCCCCTGCCGAGATCGCGAGCACGAGGTTCTTCGGGTTGACGCCACCGAGCAGCGCGGCGATCCCGAACGCCCGTGCCGGAGTCAGCGAGTCCAGCGCCGCCAACCACGGTGGCAGCGGATGCGGTTCGCCCGGAGCGGGCAGATGCCGCCACCGCTTCACGGCGAGCGCGAGCAAGGCGGCGCCGAGCACCAGCTGGATCACGCCCGTGATGGTGCCCGGACCCTCGCCCAACCCCGGAAGCAGACCCGCGACCTGCCAGAACACCACGACCACGACAGTGACCGCCGTCAGCCATCCGAGCACAAAGGCCAGACCCACCGTGCGCGCACGTTCCGAGAGCATCATGAGGATGATCGCCATGATCGGGACGGGGCTGATGGCGATGCCGATCGCCGGCGACAGCATGCCGCCGACCGCCTCGAGCATCAGCGCGACGTCCCGCCGGCGCTGTCCTTGCTGTCCTTTCCGCCGTCACTGCCCTCGGTGCGCAGCCGCTTGAGCAGACGCTCCTCCTCCTTGGCGTCGTCCTTCGACTTGCGCCGCTTCGCGAGGATCGCGAGCAGGATCCAGCTCCCGGTCGCAGTCACGAACCAGACCACCAGGGCTGCGATGAACCAGGTGCCGACGCCGTCGATCGTCAAGCCGCCAGGCAGCAGCGACGCGATCACCAGCGACAGGAGGGTCGAGACCAGCCCGATGCCGCCGAGCAGTGGCGCCGAGTACCGGCGTGCCAGGTTGAACACGAACGGGCCGAGGATGCTCTGCGCGAGCGTGAACACGCCCACCGCCACCAGGAAGCCCACGAACTGAACGTTGAAGCCGGGGATCAGCCACCACGCGAGCAGGAACGCCACTGCGCTGGCTGCCAGGTTGACCATAAACTGCACGAGCATGCGAATCATCAGGACTCCTTTGCCCTCAGCGAGGTCCGTGTGCTCACCGGGACGGCGACATCGGCGCCGCCCTCCCTGCTGATGCGATTGCGCGTCTGAACGAGCGCGGCCGCAGGTGCGAAGCCGCCGGCCAGCAGCACCTGCCCCTGCGTGAAGCCGGGGGAGGAGTCAAGGAGGTCGCGCGGCGCGAACCCGAACACCGATGCCACCTCGGCGAGGTCGGCCGGGGAGTTCATCCGCAGCAGCCCGAGGTTGTCGCACTGGGTCAGCACATGCGGATGGATCTTGTTCGGGCGCTGGGTCGAGAGCACGAGCCAGAGCCCGTACTTGCGACCCTCGGCGGCGATCTGGACGACGCGCTCCACCAGCGCTCGCTGAAGCGGCGTCTGCGGGGTAGCCGGGCACACGTTGTGTGCCTCGTCGATCACGATGCTGATCGGTCGCCGCTCCATCCGGTGCTGCCACAGATGGTCGAGCAGCGCGAGGCTGACCGCGGCCGGTTCCTCTGCCTCGGTGCAGGCGGATAGATCGACGACGACGGCGTCCGGTCGTTCGTTGACATCGTCCTCAACCGCGTGGTCGCGCCAGGCCCAGATGTCCCACTCGAGGATGCCGAGATTCGCCAGGCGTAACCCGAGAAGGCGTCGACCGGGGTCGGGGGAGTCGAGCAGCGCGGCGGCGAGGCTGTGGCGGTCGTAGCTGCCGTCGGCCTCGTTCATCAACTCGATGGCGGCGTGGTACTCGACGGCATCGCGCAGCGGGTCGAGCCGCAGCACCGCAGCACGAGCCGGAGCAGGCATGCCGGTATAGCGCACCCGCAACGGCTGCGCGCTGCCATCGCCGGACGCCGAGAAGACCCGCACGTCGAGCGCGGCGAGCCCGGCAGCCTCATGTGGCTCGGCATCGTCGCGCGGAGCCCCGAGGTGCACGTAGTCGGCGTTGGGGTCCAGCACGAGCAGCGGCAGCGAGGTGTGCAGCAGCACCTGTTCGAGCAGCACCCCGAGGGAGTAGGTCTTGCCCGAGCCGCTCTGACCGCACCAGAACGTGTGTCGGTTCAGCTTGCGCGGGTCGATCTGGCCCGCGGCGCCGATCTCGCCGCCGCGGACCACCTGCCCCAATGTCAGATCGGACATGGCACCAGGCTCAGGCGAGCGCCTTGGCCTTCAGCGAGGCGTACTCCTGCTCGGAGATCGTGCCGGCGTCCAGGAGTGCCTTCGCGCGCTCGATCTCGGCTGCCGGGCTCGCGCTGGTGCCTGCAGCCTCGCGGATGTACTCCTGCTGCGCTGCCTGCACCGCGCTTGCGCGGGCGGCCGAGCGCTCGGCCATTCCCTTGCCGCGAGCGCTCAGGTAGATGAGGCTGCCCAGGAACGGCAGGAAGAGCAGGGCGATGAACCACACGACCTTCTGCCAGGTCGGCAGGCCGGAGTCGCGGAACAGGTCGGTGATGACCGTGAACAGCGCGATCAGGGCACCAACCCACACGAAGATCAGCAGCATCGAGACGAGGAAGTCCCAGAATGAGGCAAAGAAGTCGAGCACTGAGGTGACCTTTCGAGAGTCCGGACCGGCCGGCAGTTTCTGCAAGAGAGGTACTGCAACGGCGAGTTCATTGATGCCGCGTGTATTCAGGGACGCTAGTGGATGCCGAGCACTAGCGGCCAGCCCCGCTCGAGGCCCGACACTTGCGTCCTTGCGAACTCATCCGGTACGGATGATGCGCACGTTGAAGGAACCGTCTCCGATCCGACTCCACCAACCGCGACGGCATCCCTAGACTCTGCTCTGTGCAGCCTCCGACCGGTGCGCGGCAGAAGGCTCCGTGGTTCCTCACCGCGGCGCCGACCGTACGTGCTACTGCGATCCCACGCCCGCACCTCGTTGCCGCCCTTGAGCGGGCACTGGCGTCGCGCGCTGTGGTGCTCGTCCAAGCGCCCTGGGGCTATGGCAAGACGACGCTGCTGAGCGAGTGGAGCGAGGCGACGCAGCGGGACGTCTGCTGGCTGACGCTCACCGGCTATGACCGACCGCCAGAACGACTTCTCGATGGCGTGCTGACCACGATCGAGAGGCACCTTCGAGACTCGGCCTCCGCCGTCGGCGATGTCATGGCGGTGATGGCACACCTGCGTGGCCAGGGCCAGCCCGTCGAACTGATCGCCCGCACCCTCGGCGAGGCACTGCAGCAGGCCGAACGCAGCGTCGTCGTCGTGATCGACCGAGCCGAGCTGGCCACGAGCGAGGGGATGCGCGACGCGCTGACGCCGCTGGTGGTGCACGGCGGCGGAGCGATCAGGATGGTCATGGCCTCCACCTCCGAGGTGCGCCCGGACCTGTGGCGCTTGACAGCCCACGACCTCGAACTGATCGGGGCCACCGACCTGGCCTTCAACGAGGCCGAGATCGATGCCGTGCTCGCGCACGATCGCGACCTCGTACACCCGGGGGCGAGCGAAGCAGAAACCGGCCGAGCCGCCGAGATCTTGGCACTCACGCAGGGCTGGCCGGTCGCCGTCGCACTACTCCAGCGAGCGCGGGAGCGCGGCGAGCGGGACGAGCCGAACTGGCCGGTCGCGCCGGTCGATGACCAGTCGGTGACCGAGTACGTGCAGGCGCTCGTGGAGGACCTGCCGCCGGACCTGCGCGACTTCATCTTGGCCAGCACCACGACGCCCACGCTCAACGGCGACCTGGCTCGCGCGCTCACCGGCCGGGAGGATGCGGCTGCTGTGCTTGAGCGCGGGGCGACCTCCGGGCTGTTCCTGGATCGCACGGTGAAGCGTGACGGCCAGACCGTCTATACCTGGCACGCGCTGTTCGCCAGGCACGCCAGGATCATCGCCAGCAGGCGATCGCCGGAGCGGGCGGCCGCGAACGAGCGCGCAGCTGCGCGCTGGTTGCGAACGGACTTCCCGGAGGAGGCCGTGCAGCACGCCGTCCGCGGGGGAGACTTGGAGCTGGCGCTTGCGATCCTGCGGGACAACTGGTTCGCCATGATCGTCGACGGGCGCTCGCTCCCGCTGGAGGAGTGCTGCGCGCGGCTGCCCGATGAGGTCCGGGAGCAGCCCGAGGTGCTGGTGATCCGCAGCTGCTGCCGGGAGCTCGCGGGCGATCGTGACACCGCGATGCTCTTGCGTGATCGGGCTGCACGGCGGCACGGCAGCGCCCAGCATCAGGACGAGGAGGTCGAGCGAGCGAGCATTCTCGCGTCGCTCTTCCTTGGCGACGATCCCGACCGCCTGGTTCGCGCGGTGGACCGCGTGGCGGCACTGGTGGATGCGCACGTGCTACCCGAGCGTGCCCATCTGTACGTCACCTTCCTTGCCGGCTGGGTCGTGCTCCGGTTGCGGACCTCGCCGGACAAGGCGATCCGACTGCTGCGCACCGCATACGCACAGGCGAGCAGCCTCGGCCACACGCGCCTGGCTGAGCGTGCCCGCCAGAACCTGCGCTTCGTGCTGACGTGGGCCGGGTCGTTCCGTGCCGCCGACGAGGTGCCCCAGACTGGCACGCCGATGCCGCACTCGCCCTGGGATGGGTACGACGGCGAGATCGACACGGTGACGGCGATGTACAGCGCGTACTGGCGTGACGACCTGGACGAGGTCATCGAACGAGGCACTGCGCTGCTCACCTCCCCGATCGCCTCCGGGTACAGCGCGATCGGGTTGATGTACTACGGCTTCGGTGTGGCCGCGAGCCGGCGCAGTGACCTGGTGGACGGCGCCCGCCGGGCGTTGACCCGCGTGCCCCCCAATGGTTCGCACGGCGTCCCGTGGCCGATCTATCGCCGTGTCGCGCTCGCCGTGCTTGCCGAATCCGTGGGAGAGGTTGAGCGCGCGCAGGAGCACGCGCGCGCGGTGGTGGAGGCCTCCGACGTGCCGGCGTCGCTCGCGGTGGCGATCGATGTGCTGCGCCGCACGGGCGATCGAGCCGGCGCGCTCCGCGGCCTCGCCCTGCTCAGCAAGGAGACGCCGATCTACGTGCGCACGATGGGGATCTGCGCCCAGGCGGCGCTCGCGTGGGAGACGGGCGAGCGCTCGCTGGCCCACCGGTCGCTCGAGCAGGCGCTCGTGCTGGCTGAGCCGGAGGGGATTCGGCGGCCGTTCGCCGGTGCCGATCCGGTCCTGCAGGCCCTGATGGCAGCGCACGGGCCGTGGGGTACGGCGTACGAGCCGCTCCTGGCCGACTGCCTTGGCCGGACAACCTCGGTGCCGGTCAGCCGGCGGCATGTGGATCCCCTCACGGTGCGGGAGCGGGAGGTGCTGGCGCATCTGCGCACCACCATGACGGCGGCGGAGATCGCGCAGGCGCTCTTCGTCAGCGTGGCCACGGTGCGGACTCACATGAGGGCGATCTATCGCAAGCTCGGTGTCCCGAACCGGCGCGAGGCAGCGCGACTGCTGCTCTGAGCGCTCGACGCCTCATCCATCGTGGATGAGTTCTGGTTCTGAGTTTCCCCGATCGGGTGCCTCACCGAGAGCATCGCGCGTGTGAGTGACGTGCGTACGCGTGGGGGCCGTTCATCGCTGCGAGCCCTCTGGGTGATGTTCTTGGCGGCGCTGTTGGCGTTCCCTCTCGTGACCATCGCCGGCAGTGGTCCCTCGCTCGCCGATGAGGGAGACCCCGAGTACCTGCAGATCGAGAAGCAGATCTCGGCGCAGGATCTCACGGCAGGCGACCAGTTCACGTACACGATCCTCGTGACCTGCGCCGAGGCTGACTGTGTCAATGCCTCGATCTCCGATGCGTTCCCGCCCGAGCTCGCTGGCTTTCCGATCAACAACGTCGCCCTGACGCCGTCGGAGGCTGTTGTGCCTCGCACGGTCACCTGGGGACCGGGGGGCACTTCGACACCGCCGCTGACCTTCGGCGCCGAGACCACGCTCGACGTCGACCTGGCGATGCCGTTCCCGGGCGGCACCGGCCTTGCCGAGGGC
>NZ_JBMDXJ010000154.1:0-11191 GCF_048594945.1 Pseudactinotalea sp.
CCGATCGAGGACTTCGTGCTCCCGGCCGACGAGGCCGGGCGCGAGGTGTTCGAGGGCATGCTGGTGGCTCCAGCCGATCGCTACGCGATCTCCGACACGTACGCGCTCGGCGGCTGGGGCGACACCCGGTTCGGCTCGATCGGGCTCGGGCTCGACGGGCCGCTGGTCCAGGAGACCGAGGTCGCACTGCCCGGCACCACGGAGTTCGACGAGGCGGCCGCCGACAATGCGGCCCGCGCCGTCACGCTCGACGACGGCAACTCGGCTCGCACCGACTTCGGCGCCGACGTGCCGTACCTGACCGGGAATCCCGACATCCGCACGGGTGCGGTGCTCGAGTTCGTCTCGCCGGTCATCGTGGACTACCGGTTCCAGTGGAACTTCCAGCCCACGGAGCCGGTCACGGGCAACGCCGACGACGTGGTGCTCGTGGGCGGTGGAAACACGCAGGCCGCTAACACCGCACCGGAGGCCGTGGGCGGCGACCTGACACTCGCCACCTTCAACGTGCTCAACTACTTCACCGCCCTCGGCGCCGACATCCCCGGCTGCACCGCCTACACCGATCGCGAGGGCACCCCGCTCACGGTCAGCGGCGGCTGCGACGCCCGCGGCGCGTGGGACGAGGAGAACCTGCAGAGGCAGGAGGACAAGATCGTCACGGCGATCAACGCCCTCGACGCCGACGTGGTGGGGCTCGAGGAGATCGAGAACTCGCTCCCGTTCGGCGAGGAGCGGGACAACGCGCTCGCGACCCTCGTCGACGCGCTCAACGCCGACGCCGGAGCGGGAACCTGGGCGTACGCGCCCTCACCCGAGGCGCTGCCCGAGGACGAGGACGTGATCCGCACGGCCTTCATCTACCAGCCCGACACGGTCGAGCTGGCGGGGGAATCGGAGATCCTCATCGACGACCCGGCCTTCTACAACGCGCGCGAGCCGCTGGCGCAGGCCTTCACCTCGGTGGCCGAGCCGAGCTATGAGTTCCTCGCCGTGGTGAACCACTTCAAGTCGAAGGGCGGCGACTGCGGCAACCTGCCGGAGGGCTGCTTCGACGCGGACCGCGTGGCGCAGGCGCAGGCACTGGTCGCCTTCACCGACAGCGTCGCCGGTGCCGCAGGCATCGAGGACGTGTTCCTGCTCGGCGACTTCAACTCCTATGGCGCCGAGAACCCGGTGGTCGCGCTGGAGAACGCCGGCTACACCAACCTCAACGCCGCATTCGCTGACGAGCCGACCTACGTCTATGGCGGCAAGGTCGGCTCGCTCGACTACGTGTTCGGCAACGAGAGCGCCACCGAGCGCATCACCGGCTCGGACGTCTGGCGCATCAACGCCGAGGAGTCGGTGCTGGCGGAGTACTCCCGCTGGAACTACTTCGCCAGCGAGCACGTGGAGCTCGGCAGCCAGTTCCGGGCCTCCGACCACAACCCGGTGGTCGTCGGTATCGACGTGACCGCTGACGTCTCGCCCACGGTGGAGATCGACCTCCTCTCGATCAACGACTTCCACGGCCGGATCGAGGCGGACGGCCAGTCCGCGGGTGCCGCCGTGCTCTCGTGCGCGGTGGACACCTACCGCGACGCCAATCCGAACACGCTCTTCCTCTCGGCCGGTGACAACATCGGGGCGTCCACGTTCACCTCGTTCATCCAGCAGGACCAGCCCACGCTGGACGTGCTCAACCACATCGGACTGGACGTCTCGGCGTTCGGCAACCACGAGTTCGACCAGGGTCAGGACGACGTCAACGACCGGGTGATCGGTGCCTCCGACTTCCCGTACGTGGCCGCGAACATCGTGGACGCCGACGGCAACCCCGTGTACGACCCGTACACGATCCTCGACGTCGACGGCATCTCGGTCGGCTTCATCGGTGCGATCACCGAGGAGATGCCGGCACTGGTGTCGCCGTCGGGCATCGAGGGGCTGACGTTCTCCGACATGGGTGAGGCGGTCAACACCTACGCCGCCCAGCTCTCCGACGGGGATGAGAGCAACGACGAGGCCGACGTGATCGTGGTGCTCGTGCACGACGGCGCCTCCTCGCCCGACCTGGCCAGCGCCGACGGCACTCCGTACGGCGACCTGGTCGCCGGCGCTGACGGCAACATCGATGCGATCATCTCCGGCCACACCCACCAGGCGTACGTGCATGACGTCGACGGCATGTGGGTCACACAGTCGGCCCAGTACGGCGAGATGCTCGGTGCGCTGTCGCTGACGGTGGACCGTGAGACCGGTGAGGTCACCGCGGCGACGGCCGAGAACGTGGATCTGGTTCCGGTACCCGGCGACCCGAACGCGAATCCGCCGATCCCGCGCGAGACCTACTGCGAGGGCGACCCCGAGGTGCAGGCGATCGTCGACGAGGCGGTGGCCGTGGCCGAGGAACTCGGCTCGGTGCCGCTCGGGGAGATCACCGCAGACTTCGGCCGGGCCCTGCAGTCCACCGGCTCGGAGAACCGCGGTGGCGAGTCCACGCTCGGCAACTTCGTCGCGGACGTTCAGCTCTGGGCGGCGCAGCGGACCAACCCGAGCGCCCAGCTGGCGTTCATGAACCCGGGTGGGCTGCGGGCCGACATGCTCTACGCCGCTTCGGGCGACGAGGGCGACGGCGTGCTCACCTATCGTGAAGCCGCGATCGTCCAGCCGTTCGCGAACACCCTGGTCACCACGGTGCTCACCGGGGACCAGATCGCACAGGTGCTCGAGGAGCAGTGGCAGCCCGCCGGTGCCTCGCGGCCGTTCCTGCGGCTCGGTGTCTCCGAGGGCTTCCGCTACAGCTACGACCCGAACGCCGCGGCCGGCGAGCGGATCGTCGAGATGACGCTGAACGGTGAGCCGATCGAGGCCGACGGCCAGTACACGGTCGTGGTCAACTCGTTCCTCGCCTCGGGTGGCGACAACTTCGGCACCCTCGCCGAAGGCACGGGCACCCAGGACTCGGGTCAGAGCGACCTGGTCGCCATGGTCGACTACATGGCCGAGTTCGAGGTCGCCTCGCCGGACGAGGCCCAGCGCGCAATCGGCGTCAGCTGGGTCTCCGACCCGACGGCGGTGCTCGCCCCGGGTGACGAGATCGCCGTCGACCTGTCCTCGCTCGCGTTCTCACGGGACGAGGCGAAGCCGACCGAGGTCACCGCGACGCTCGACGGCGTGGAGGTCGGGACGTTCGCGGTGGACACCTCGATCGTCGATACCACCGACGAGGTCGGCCAGGCGTCGGTGAGCTTCACGATCCCCGACGGCACCGCAGGCGAGGTCGTGCTCGAGCTGAGCGACGATGTCAACGGCGTGGTCTACTCCACGACGCTGGTGGTCGAGGACGAGGTCGTCGACACGACCCGGCCGGAGACCACGCTGGTGTCGCCGACCTCGGCCGGGCCGTTCCAGTCGCTGAACATCCAGGTGGACGCGACCGACGATGTCGGACTCAACCGGATCGTCGCGAACATCTACCAGGGCAGCACCCTGGTCCGCAGCACGCAGACGGCGGTCGACGGGGCCACCTCGGGGACGCACACCGCGACGGTGACGCTGCCGGAGGGCAGCTACACGATCCGGTACAACTCCTCCGACCTCGCCGGCAACATCTCGGTGACCCGCACGATCGACGTCACGATCGACACCACCGGTCCGACCGTCACGGTCAAGCCCGGGTCGGAGTTCACGGTCGGCGGCCCGGACTCATACGAGATGGTCAGCTACACGCTGTTCGACGCGGGCCAGATCGACCGGTTCACGCTCAACGGCACCGATCGCGACCTGGCCAACAACACCTGGTCGGACATCAACTTCATCGAGCCGGGTGCGTTCGGTGCGGTGGCCGGTGCCAACACGCTCGTGGTCTACGACGTGGCCGGCAACGCCACCACGGTGGAGTTCACGCTCGACGACCCGGATGCCCCCGGTCCCGACCCGTGGGAGCCGTGGAAGGAGTTCGCGAAGTGGCTCTGGGGGCTGCTGAAGCTGCTGTTCCCGTGGTGGCCGTGGCCGTGAGGTGACGGTCCCCCGCAGGGGGTGACGCGATGAGGGCGGGTGGCGCACGACACCACCCGCCCTCATCGCTTTCAACGCTCTTCCGGCACCGAGGGGGATTCAACGCTGATTCGGCACGAGGAGGGTTTCGTTGCTGTTTCGGCGAACACAGCGCCGGACTGATGTGGCGGCTGATGCCGGATCAGCGTTGAAACCTTCGCTGTGCCGGATCAGCGTTGAAAGTGTCTCTGTGCCGGAAGAGCGTTGAAATCAGGGGGTGAGGGCGGCGAGGGGGATGGGGAGCCAGCCGGGGCGGTTGCGGGCCTCGTACACCGCCTCGTAGACCGCCTTGTCGGCGACGTAAGCGCGCAGCAGGGTCTCTTCGTCGGACGTCGGTTCGCGGTCGCCGAGATAGCCGGCCAGGAACGCCTGGCTGTTGCGGTCCACCCAGGCGCGGGCGCGGTCGTCGCGGTCCTCGTCCTCCGTGCCGTCGGCGCTCGTGGCCGTCATCACCACGGCATGGGCGGCGTAGTCGAAGGAGCGCAGCATCCCGGCCACGTCGCGCCACGGGGAGTCGGGCTGGCGCCGCTCCGCCAGCGGCTTGGCCGGCTCGCCCTCGAAGTCGACCAGCTTCCAGCCCAGCACGGTCCGTAGCGTCTGACCCAGGTGCAGGTCGCCGTGCACACGCTGCCGGTGCACGTCGCTCAGCCCCGCGACGCCGGCGAAGGTGCTGCGCAGGCGCTCGCGCTGCTCCGCGAGCTGGGGCACCACGGTCACGGCCTCGTCCAGGCGCGCGACCATCCGGTCGCCGAGAGCCGTCAACGCCTCGGGCGGCACCGGCTCCCGCCCGAAATGCTCGGCGAGCGCGGCGTGCACCTCGGCAAGTGCGACGCCGAGCCGGTGTGCCTCGTCGGCGAAGTCGCCGCCCGCCTGATCGGCAGCGAGCTCACCGCCGGGGTCCACACTCGCCTCCGCGAACAGGTTCCGGACCGAGGCGAGGGCGAGCTCGAAACCGTCGCTCGCGGTGGTGAGGAACTGCTGCAGCAGCGCCAGCTGCAGCACGCCCTCACCGGAGCCCAGCTCGGCCCACCCGTACAGTGCCGCCACGTGGTCCGAGCCGGCGCGGGTGAGCACGTCGTGGATCTCGATGTCCGGGTTGACCCCGGGCGTCAGCTTGCGAAACACCTTCATCAACGAGTCGTTGCCGAACATCACCGAGGAGTTCGACTGCTCGCCCGAGAACGGGGTCGAGTGGGCCTCAGGGTCCAGCTCATGGCCGGGCAGTCGACGCAGCACGAGACCATCGGGACCCGACTCCGAGACCGGTGCTCCGCCGTCGGGCTCCACGGCGGCGAACGCCGCCAACCAGGCAGCCATGGCGTCGCGGTCATGGATCGCGTCGTAGGCGTGCACCCAGGACTCGCCGCCCTCGTCGTACCAGTTGATGAAGGCGTGATTGAGCCGCTCCTGGGGATGGGAGTACAGCGAGAGCGGCAGCTGGTAACGCTCGGTGGCGGGCTCGGCGCCGTCGGAGTAACTCACCTCCACGAGATCGATCACCAGCCGCGGCTCGCCGTCCGTGCGGATCTCGGCCGCGCGGGTCACCGATGTGACGGTGAACGGCCGCCCCTTGCCACCGAACCAGCGCGCGGCGGCGAGGTGGTCGGGCAGGGTATCGAGCGGCAGCGGGCTGGGGGACGTCATAGCGAGACCTCGGCTGGGGGAGTGGTGAGTCGGAACCAGTAGAACCCGTACGAGCCGAGCGTGAGCAGGTAGGGAAGCTCGCCCACGGCGGGGAACGGGACGCCGCCCACGAGCTCGACCGGCACTCGACCCTCCCACGCGCGCAGGTCCAGCTCGACCGGCTGCGGGAACCGGGACAGGTTGTTGACGCACAGGATCACGTCATCCTCGTGCTCGCGCACGTAGGACAGGATCGAGGGATTCGACCCGCCCAGGTCTGTGAACGAGCCCAGGCCGAACGCGCGGTGCTGCTTGCGGATGTGGATCATCCGGCGAGTCCAGTGCAGCAACGACGAGGGGTTCTCGGTCTGCGCCTCCACATTGACGCTCTGGTACCCGTACACGGGGTCCTGGATCACCGGCAGGTGCAGCTTGCCGGGCGTCACCCGCGAGAAGCCGGCGTTGCGGTCGCCGGTCCACTGCATCGGGGTGCGCACGCCGTCACGGTCGCCGAGCCAGATGTTGTCGCCCATGCCGATCTCGTCGCCGTAGTACAGCACCGGCGACCCAGGCAGCGACAGGAGCATCGCGTGGAACAGCTCCATCCGGTTGTCGTCGTTGTCGAGGAGCGGCGCGAGCCGGCGGCGGATACCGATGTTCGCCTTCATCCGCGGGTCCTGCGCGTACTCGGCCCACATGTAGTCGCGGTCCTCATCGGCGACCATCTCGAGCGTCAGCTCATCGTGGTTGCGCAGGAAGATGCCCCACTGGCAGCCATCCGGGATCTGCGGCGTCTGCGCCATGATCTCCGAGATCGGGTAGCGGGACTCGCGCCGCACCGACATGAACAGCCGCGGCATCACGGGGAAATGGAACGCCATGTGGCATTCCGTTCCAACCCAGTCGCCACCGTCGTCGTACGCACCGCCGAAGTACTCGACCACATCGGCCGGCCACTGGTTCGCCTCGCACAGCAGCACGGTGCCGGGGTATCTCTCGTCGACGAAGCGGCGCACCTTCTTGAGCGCCTCGTGCGTCTCGGGCAGGTTCTCGCCGTTGGTGCCCTGCCGCTCGAACAGGTACGGCACGGCGTCGAGCCGGAACCCGTCCAGGCCCATCGCGAGCCAGAAGTCCATCGCCTCGAGCATCGCCTCGAGCACGGCCGGGTTGTCGAAGTTGAGGTCGGGCTGGTGGCTGAAGAACCGGTGCCAGAAGTACTGCTGCCGCACCGGGTCCCAGGTCCAGTTGGACGGCTCGGTGTCCACGAAGATCACCCGCGCCTCGGAGTAGAGGTCATCGGTGTCGGACCACACGTAGAAGTCGCCGTACGGGCCGTCCGGATCGGAGCGCGAGGCCTGGAACCACGGATGCGCATCCGAGGTGTGGTTCATGACGAAGTCGATGATCACGCGGATGCCGCGCTCGTGCGCCGCGGCCACGAACTCCCGGAAGTCCTCCACGGTGCCGATGTCGGGAAGGATCGCGGTGTAATCGGCCACGTCGTAGCCGCCGTCACGCAACGGCGAGGAGAAGAACGGCGGCACCCAGAGGCAGTCGACGCCGAGCCAGGCGAGGTAGTCAAGCTTCTCGGTGAGGCCCCGGAAGTCGCCGGTGCCGTTGCCATCGGAGTCGTAGAACGCGCGCACGAGAACCTCGTAGAAGACGGCGCTCTTGAACCACGCGGTGTCGGTGCCGGGGTTGAGGATCGTGCCGGGAGGCTGGGCGGGCTTGACGTCGGTCACCGGACCACAGTGACGCGTGGCTGCGTCCCCCGCAACCGGAACGAGCCGTAGATTCTGACTATGGCTCGACGGCGTATCTCGCGTGTTCAGGGGGAGGCCGCCCTGGCCTCGTGGCGCGCTGGTGAGGCAGATCGCGCAAGCGCGATCAGGGCGGTCCGGTATCTGTTGGAGGAGCTCGGCGAGCGGGCACCGGGGAACGCCGTCGAGGTACGCGTGCCGCCCGCAGGCGTGGTGCAGGTGATCGACGGACCACGGCACACGCGCGGCACACCGCCCAACGTCGTCGAGACCTCGATGGAGACCTGGCTGCGGCTCGCGACCGGCGAGACGGCATGGGCCGACGCGGTGGCTGCAGGCGAGGTCAGCGCGTCCGGGCTGCGCGCGGACCTGTCCGACCTGCTGCCGCTCGTGAGATAGCGTCACCGGGTGAGCACGCTGGAGCATCCGGAGGGTGACGAGCCGGCTGAGCGCCCGGACGAGGCACCCGAGGAGAAACCCGCCGAGCCGCCGGCGGACACGGACGTGGCCGAGGGTGAGGCCGAGGAGTCCGGCAGCACGCTCGAGCGCGCCGACGACGATCCGCTCGAGGCCGACGAGATCACGGTCGATCCCACCCGGGTGCGCAAGGCTCCCCGGTTCGGGCGCTTCGCGGTCATCGGCGGGTTGGTCGGCCTGCTCGTCGCACTGTTCCAGACCCGGGTGGCCACACCTGAGTCGATCGCCGAGGCGAGTGGGCCATGGGCCTCGAACGCCTGGGGGTTCTTCTGGCTGATGGCGGCGATCTTCGTCCCGATCGGGGTGCTGGTGATGTGCGGCGTCGCGCTGCTCGCCGACCGCCGGTCCCGCCGTGTGAAGTGAGGTAAGCGTGCCCGTTCGCAGCTTCGTCCTCGACCGCGCCACCGTGGAGGCGGTGGCGCCGGCGCTCGAGGCGCTTCGCACCGAGCTCGAGGTTCCCGGCGACTTCTCGGCCGAGGCTCTCGCGGAGGCCGAGAGCGCGGCCCAGAACCCGCCTGCGCACGTGCTGGACGCCACCGATGTGGAGTTCGTCACCGTGGACCCACCGGGCGCCCGAGACCTCGATCAGGCAGTGCATCTGCAGCGCGACGGCGAGGGCTACCTCGTGCAGTACGCCATCGCCGACCCTGCCTCGTTCGTGACGCCGGGCGGCGCTCTCGACACCGAGCTGCACGAGCGAGGAATGACCTTCTACGGCCCCGACCGGCGCATCGGGCTGCACCCCGACGTGATCGCCGAAGGGGCCGCCAGCCTGCTGCCCAACGAGGACCGGCCCGCGTGCCTCTGGCGGATCCGGCTCGATGCGCGCGGTGAGATCGTCCACGCCGAGGTGGTCCGTGCGCAGGTGCGCAGCCGCGCCCAACTGACGTACGAGCAGGTGCAGCAGGCGCTCGAGGAGAGCACGTTCGGTGAGGTTCCGGAGATGCTCGCGCTGCTGCGCGACATCGGCACGCTGCGGCAGGAGCGCGAGGTGGAGCGCGGTGGCGCGTCGCTGCGGATCCCCGAGCAGGAGATCGCGCGCGTCGACGACCATTACGAGCTGCGGTACCGGGACACGCTCGACGTCGAGGAGTGGAACGCGCAGATCTCGCTGCTCACCGGCATCGCCGCGGCCGGGCTGATGCGGCGCAAGCGTATCGGGGTGTTCCGCACGCTGCCCGAGGCGGACCCGCGTGACGTCAAGCGGCTGCGCCGCGCCGCCACGGGCCTCGGCATCGACTGGGATGGCGACGAGAGCTACGGAGCGATGCTCCGCCGTCTGGACGCCTCGGTCCCGGCGCAGGCGGCGTTCCTCGACGAGGCGACCACCCTGTTCCGGGGTGCCGGCTACCTGACGTTCGACGGCGACCTGCCGAAGGAGTCCCCGCACGGAGCGATCGCGGCCGAGTACGCGCACGTGACGGCGCCGCTGCGCCGGCTCGTGGACCGGTACGGGCTGGAGATCTGCCTCGCGGCGAGCGCTGACGAGGACGTTCCTGCCTGGGTGCGCGATCGTCTCGAGCCGCTCCCGAGGGTGATGGCACGCACGGGTCAGCGGGCGGCCGGCTACGAGCGGGAGTGCGTCAACCTCGTCGAGGCGGTGCTGCTTGCGCCGCGTGTGGGCGAGGCGTTCGAGGGTGTGATCGTCGAGCTCAACGAGGCCAAGGACGGCGAGCAGGCTCAGCGTGGCACCGTGGTGGTCGCTGAGCCCGCCGTGCAGGCCACCGTGACCGGGACGGACCTGCCGCTGGGCGAGGCGATCACGGTCACGCTCGCCGAGGCCGACGCCACCACCAGGAGGGTCGCCTTCAGGCATCCGTGAGAGCGGGCCTTGAGCCGGTCCGGGCGGAGGTGTGGGACGATGGAGCCGTGGCGCGTGGCGACGGACGACTGACGCACGAGGTCAACCCTCACGACAAGGGCCCGCAGGATGAGTGCGGTGTCTTCGGGGTCTGGGCTCCCGGTGAAGAGGTAGCCAAGCTCACCTACTTCGGGCTGTACGCGCTGCAGCACCGCGGCCAGGAGTCAGCGGGCATCGCGACCAGCAACGGCGAGCAGATCCTCGTCTACAAGGACATGGGCCTGGTGTCGCAGGTGTTCGACGACATGGCGCTCACCTCGCTCACCGGGCACATCGCGCTCGGGCACGTGCGCTACTCGACCACCGGCGCCTCCACGTGGGAGAACGCGCAACCGACGCTCGGCCCTACGTCGGAGGGCACGATCGCGCTCGCCCACAACGGCAACCTCACCAACACCGCCGAACTGGTGCGACTGGTCGAGGAGCGGTACGGGCCTCGGCAGCGCAACGAGCTGGTCGATCGCTGCGCCACCGATACGTTCGTGCTGACCGCGTTGCTGTCCGGGGACCCCGACCACACGCTGGAGGCGACGGCGCTCGAGGTGCTGCCGCAGGTACGCGGTGCGTTCTCGCTCGCGTTCCTCTCCGAGGACACGCTGTACGCCGCCAGAGACCGGCACGGTGTGCGACCGCTCGTGCTCGGTCGGCTCGAGCGCGGCTGGGTGGTGGCGTCAGAGACGGCGGCGCTGGACATCGTGGGCGCGGCCTTCGTGCGCGAGGTCGAGCCCGGCGAGCTGATCGCGATCGATGCCGACGGTCTGCGCAGCTCTCGATTCGCCGAGCCGGAGCCCAAGGGCTGCGTGTTCGAGTACGTCTACCTCGCGCGGCCCGACACCACGATCGCGGGCCGCAGCGTCAACGCCTCCCGCGTGGAGATGGGGCGTGCGCTCGCACGCGAGCACCCGGTCGAGGCCGATCTGGTGATCCCGACGCCCGAGTCCGGAACACCCGCCGCGATCGGCTACGCCACCGAGTCCGGCATCCCGTTCGGGCAAGGGCTGACGAAGAACGCCTATGTGGGGCGTACCTTCATCCAGCCCTCGCAGACCATCCGCCAGCTCGGCATCCGGCTCAAGCTCAACCCGCTCAGGGAAGTGATCAAGGGCAAGCGGCTCGTGGTCGTGGATGACTCGATCGTGCGCGGCAACACGCAACGCGCGCTGGTGCGGATGCTGCGGGAGGCCGGTGCCGCCGAGGTGCACGTGCGGATCTCCTCGCCGCCGGTGCAGTGGCCCTGCTTCTACGGAATCGACTTCGCCACCCGCGCCGAGCTCATCGCGAACGGCCTCGCGGTCGAGGACATCGGTGCCTCGCTCGGCGCCGACTCCCTCGGGTACATCTCGCTCGAGGGCATGGTCGAAGCGACCGAGCAGCCCGCGTCGGCGTTGTGCACCGCCTGCTTCACCGGTTCGTACCCGATCCCCGTGAC
>NZ_JBMDXJ010000155.1:0-3181 GCF_048594945.1 Pseudactinotalea sp.
ATCGAGTTGTAGAAGATGCCGAACGCGCCGGTTGCTGCAGCTGCAGCGAGCGCACTCGAGAGACGCGGCGCTGTCGTCAACGGCTCGTTGCCGGCGACCATTCCGAGAACAGTGCGCACGCCCCCAGACGCGCGATGCGCCCGGAGCGTGGAGTGGTCGTTCCCGTCCGAGCTCTGGGCCCAGCGCAGCCACGAGCGTTCGAACCGGGAGGCGTCGCGAGGTTCGCTGGTGGGCTTCAGTCGCAGTGTGCAGGCCATCAGCGTGTCGAGCACTCGCTGTCTGCTGGCGAACGCCCCGAGCGTCGGGCAGGACACCACGGCGATCTGCTCGTCAGGGAAGATCTCCGCGATCAGCGGATGTCCGTCGTCGAGGCGGGGGATCTCGGTGAGGAGGAGGACGGCATCGGGGGAGGAGTATTCCTCGGACAGGTCGATCGCGTCGGTCAGGTCGAGGGAGTTGTCCGGGCGAAGTCGGAGCATCGCGGTCTGAACGTCCAGCGTGATCGGTGGACTGAACGCTTCGTCGAGCAGCTGCTGTAGATCGTGCTCGATGGACCGTGCGCGTCTGGTGGGTAGTCCGGGGTCGGCGACGAGGAGGACGTTCACGCCGACCTTCGGGTCTTCAGGCATTCGAAGTCCTTCCGCTGTGGGGTGCGTGCGCTGACCAGGCTACGTTTCCGGGCGGAGTACGGCCGTGCGGCCGACCGTTCGGTGTGGCCGGACTGCACTTCCCGAGGGGGTGCAACGCGCTGCCGGCAGCTTCGGGGAGCCGCGTCCGAACAGTCCTCTCAGCACGGCGCCACGTCACCCGGTGAGGTGAGGCACTGGGGCGCGATCGGGTGTCACCTGCTGTCAGACGGCGATGCGACGCAAGATCGGATCGGCAAGGAAGCGCGAGGGGGCGCACAGGGTCTGACCAACATGACTGAAAGCTCGGTCTCGGTCGGTGAAGTACCCGAGATCGGCTCCGACATAGGGGGACAGGTCGTAGGAGCTGTCCGCGCCGCCGCCGTCCCAGTCGACTGCGCAGCGTCCGACCGCCTCGAACAAGGTCTCTGCACCCTGGTTCGTGAACGCCCCGCCCGCACGGCACCCGATCGGGCCGAAGAGCTCAGCTGCGGAGAGCCAGGAGCCATCGACGTGGAACTCCGGCCACACCAACAGAACTTGGTCGGGCAGGACATAGCGGAGCCGAGGGAAGCGCGGATACCAGAAGGAACGATCGATCAGCAGGGCTCGCGCTCGGGTCGCGACCCCGAGAGATCGCGCAACGCTCTCCAGGATCGCGAGACGCTGGCTACACGAACCGGAAGCGCGGGTGAGGGTGCGCGAGGCCGGCGTCGCTTCCTCCAGCGCGTACACCGGTCGAACTCGATCGCGGATCAGACCGTGGGCGGCTTCGAGCACCGCCAGAGCGTCGGCAGAGGTCGAGGCTCCTTGCGCCGATACGACGAGCTGGCGGATGGCAGGGGACCGGTGGTCGAGGATCGCGGTCGGTTCGACCGAGCCCATGAGGTCCGCACGGCCACCCGGGCTCGCGGACAGGCGGCGGTACCAGGGCGTGAGCAAGGCTGTGGGGGCGGTCATGACGTCACCTCGGGTGCGTGTCGCGGGCGGGCTGTGTAGCTCTCCGAGTTCCAGTGATGCTCGATCGCCACCTCCTTAGGACCTGCAGGGCGCTCAGCGAGCAGTGGGGAGGGCTGAGGATGCACCATGCTCCGAGGATAGGGCGAAGGCGTATCAGATGCTCGACGTCGAATCCCCGAGAGCGTTGCATCGCGGTGGTCGAGGTCGGCGTGTTCGAGAGTGCACCTCAGAGCGGACCATCTGCGGTGTCGTCGCCAGGCGTCGATGAACTCGAGGGCCTCGAACGGCAGCCTCGAGGGTCGTCTCGCAGGCGCGGCCTTCCAGGACCTCGACGCCGTCATCGCCGGAGCGGTTGATCCGTGTCGCGAGCGTGGCTCGAGATTCTCCAGGAGGAGACGGGGTGCGGGGTCGTGATCGGCGCGCTGATGGGGGTCCACAGCGGACTGTTCACGAGTGGCAGCGGTTCGGAGTGCCACGTGGTGCGGTTGTTGTTCACGGGAGATCTGCGCGGAGAGCCGCGAGGGGTCCAGGCCGATGAGGTCGACGTGGTGGGATGGCATCCGTTCGGAAGCCTGCCGCCGAACACCACAGCATGGGCCGCTCTCGGAGCCGAGCTACTGCGGTGACAGAGCTGGAGAGCGACCGATTGCGGGAGGCCGATGACCACTGGCGTGCGGCGAGTCCGTGGGCGCGGTCGAGGCGTCCGTGATCACGCCGGGGGCGAGCAAGGGCCGCAGGCAAACCGTCCCGTGCCTGGTACGAGGAAGAGCCCGACAGCTGGAGAGAGCCGGCACTGGGCACCGCACCTTCACGCGGCAAGCCGCCAGAGGGGTCGGACTGAGAGATCGGCTACGCCGTCATCATCGTCGGCCTCTCTCGGTGCCGCAGGCCTGGCGGCCTCATCACGGCAGACGCCCGAGCGTGCAGCAGCTTCCGGCGCGCGGGAGCCCCACAGCGTGCGTCAGCGGGTCACGAGGATCGAGATCGCCGTGAACGCGACGCCGATCACGGCGCCCGTCACGCCGAAGAGCACGCCGGGTGCGACCAGGGCGCGTGTCGCACGATGCGGGTAGCGCGGGTGCACGTAGAGGCGAACACGCTTGCCGACGGGCACGTTGAATCGGGTGACGGAGAAGTTCTCGGTATACCGGAGAGTTGAGCCATCGGCTGACAGCCATTCGATGATCAACGCCCTCGAGGATCCCGAACCGCCCTGTGACGCCGTGGAGACCCGCAGCTCGCTGCCGATGATGGTCCCCATCGTCTGCGCCCAGGTGCGTCGCCGTCGCAAGGTGACGACGCACCAGGCTGTGCCGAACCCGGCCATCACGACGACTACGCCGACGCCGATGAGCGGCAGTAGAAGGGCTGGTTCCATCGGCGAGGCTCCTCGTGGTGGGGATCGTGGGGCGACCGGGGTCCTGTTCCGACGGCCGTCGGCCCCGGCTGCTCCTCGTGGGACGAGTGTAGGTCGCCCCGATGCTCGCAGCGCGCCCCTCGGTGGTCCGCCCGTACGCGACGGACTTCACCTGACGATGCGGCGCCCGCGGACCGTGCCGCTCGTCGCGGTATATCGTGGCGGCGTGCGAGAAGGA
>NZ_JBMDXJ010000156.1:0-2914 GCF_048594945.1 Pseudactinotalea sp.
GTCTCGATCGCCGCGGTGTCGAGATCGTGCGCACGGCACGGGAAGTTCGACGGATTGATCAGCCCGCCGTCAGCGGTGCAGGCCTGAATCACGTCGTCGCCGGCCATCAGCCTTGGTACCCATTCTCGACGAAGTAGGTGAAGTCGCCGCTGGTCGCGGCTTCGATCGCCTTGGCTTGGAACGTGGCGGCCATGTCCTGCTGTCCGTTGTTGTAGGCGATGGTCGCGTTCGCGACGCCGACGCTCGCCGCGTTGATGCGGTTGCTGATGTTCGACAGTCTGGATGTCTGGTCCTCAAGCAGACCCTGGACCGCGCTCGGCACGTCCATCGTGACGCCGCCGCCCCAGGTCAGACCCTCGAAGATGGCGGTGAACTTCTCGTCCTTCAGGGCCTTCCCGAGGTCGCCGCTGTCGGTGTTGACGGCTGTCAGGATCTGCTGCACGCCGCCCGGGTCGATGTTCCACTTGCTCATGTCGGTCTCCTCACACCCGTTCCTTGATCACTCCGCCGACGGCGGCCGCGATCGCCTCCGCGATCCCGCGGCCTGGAGTGGGGTCGCCGGAGGGAATGTTCACCTCGGTCCAGAGGGCGAAGCTCGCCGGCGGGTCGACGACGGCGGCTGCGGCCTCGCGCGGGTGCGCCACCGGCCGTGAGGCGAAGATCGTGAGGACGGGGTTGGCGTCGACGTCGACGAGCTGCCCGATGTCACCTCCGCGATAGCTCACGTAGGTGCCCTCCGGGTGCGCGTCGGCGGCGGCGCGGACGATGCGGTCGGCGGTCACCTCGACATCCGAGAGCAGCACCAGCTCGGTGGCCATCAGCCGTTCCTTTCCTGCAGCATCATCGTGCGGCCGATCGCCTCGGGGCCGAGGTCCATCGCGAACGCGAGCATCTGCGCCCACATGCCGGCGTCGGGCGCACCGAAGCGCACGAGCAGGCTCGGTGTGCGCTTGCGGCCGAGCACGAGCACGTCGTGGCGTTGCCGCAGCTGGTCGATATCCGGAGCGAGATCATGCACCGCGGCCGGCCCGAGCAGCATCGCGACCGGCGTCTCCGGGCGGCGGGCGGCTGCGCGCTGGGTGGCTCCGGCGTCCAGCTCCGCGACCGAGACGAACGCGACCGAGGGCTGGAACGCGCCATGCACCGCGGAGAGCATCCGTGTCGCACGGTCGATGAGCTCGGCCTTCGCCGGCACGTAGTGCCCGACAGGCACACCACCCTTGACCAGTTCATGCACCCCACGCCGGGTCCGGCCGGCGCTGATCGCGACGAACGAGCCATCCGCAGTCCGGCCGTACGCCACGTCCGAGTCGGGCATGCTGCGGCGGATCAGCTCGGTGAGCGCGGCATCGTTCCAGTGCTCGGTCAGCGGCTCGACCGTTCCCCAGATGTCCAGCTGGCCGCCGCCGAGGCTGCCGACCACCTGCTCGGCCAGGGCACCCATGCTGAGCGAGTCGCTGACCCGGTGGTGGGCATACACCTCGAACATCAGCGCCGCGATCGAGTCGGTACGCGGCTGCCCGAAGCCCGGTAGTCGGCCTCGATCGGTCTGCGGTGGCGCCCAGAGGTCGGCGAACGAGGAGATCGCCAGGCCGCTCAGCCCGTCGTAGACACCGCTGTCATCGCGCACGGCCCAGACTGCGCCGAATCGGCCCAGCGCCAGGGTCGCGAGCGAGCTGATGCGCGCATCTGCGCGCGTCAGCAGGACCGGGCGCCGCCCCACCTCGGCCGTCGTCGTCAGGAACGTCGACAACGCCTCGGTGAGCAGCACCGAGCGGCCCGACGCGGCGTACAGGGCGTACTCCGGCGTCCACTCGTCGGCCACGGGGTTGACGGTCTCGATCATGACTCGCTAGCT
Organism: Pseudactinotalea sp.; assembly: GCF_048594945.1. Lineage (NCBI taxonomy): Bacteria > Bacillati > Actinomycetota > Actinomycetes > Micrococcales > Cellulomonadaceae > Pseudactinotalea > Pseudactinotalea sp. The sequence goes on from NZ_JBMDXJ010000156.1 coordinate 1,859, forward strand.
CTCGGTTCGGGCGATGACTACGCATGAGCGTAGGTTCGGGCGCGCCGGTCAACAACGGGAAGTCCTCCCCATCGTCAGGCCCAATAATGAGTTGATGCCCCCAGGTTCGTCAGCGCACAGCGACCGTGACGGGCTCTTCGAGATCCCGGAAGGGTCGCGACGTCTCCCGCATCGGGTGGTGCTCCTGACCGGGCCCTCCGGTTCGGGTAAGTCCTCGCTGGTGCGCCGCCTCGGCGTGCCCACGGTCGCGCTCGACGACTTCTACTTCGACATCGACCGCCCCGGGATGCCGCAGCGGTACGGCAGCGTGGACTGGGACAGCCCCGCCTCGTGGGACCACGCCGGGGCGCTCGCCGCGCTGCTCGATCTGTGCCGCGAGAGCGAGAGCGGGCTTCCGGTGTACGACATCCCCACCTCCCGCCGGACCGGCGAGACCCGACTGGTGCTCGACCCGAACGACCCGATCATCGTGGCCGAGGGGATCTTCGCGGCCGAGCTCGTGGCGGACCTGCGCCGCGAGGACGTGCTCGCCGACGCCATCTGCCTCGTGCGGCCACGCCTGAGCACCTTCTGGTTCCGGCTGTTGCGTGACTTCGGCGAGAGCCGCAAGCCGCCGATCACGCTGCTGCGCCGGGGCAGCTCGCTGCTGCGGGCCGAGCCTGCGCTCGTGCGGGGCTGGGTGGCCAAGGGCTGCCGCCCCCTGTCCCCTGCCGCGGCTGAGGCCGCGATCTCGGCACTGCTGCCCTGAAGGCCCCCGGCTCGAGACTGCCGATACGGGTGTGCCCGGGGACCTCTGGGGTCCCCGGGCACACGAGTTCAGCTCCGGCTCACTTGCCGTCGACCTTGTCCTTGATCGCATCGATTCCGTCAGCGACCTTGTCCTTGACGTTCTCGAGCGCGTCCTTGGCGGCTGCGGCTGCCTGATCGCCCTTGCCCTCGGCCTTCAGCTCGTCGTTGCCGGTGATGGCACCGGCGGCCTCCTTGAGCCGACCGGTCGCGTCCTGAGTGGCGTTCTCCACCTTGTCACCCTGTCCCATGTCGGAACCTCCTTCTTCT
>NZ_JBMDXJ010000157.1:0-6291 GCF_048594945.1 Pseudactinotalea sp.
CGCTTGGCGCCCGCCGCCATCGTCTCCTCGCGTGTCATGTGCACGCGCACCGGGCGGCCGGTCGCGCGCGCCAGCAGCGCGAGGTAGACCGGCATCGGGTCGTCGTTGCGTGAGCCGAACGCCCCGCCCACGGGGTTGGCGATCATCCGCACGTCCGCGACGTCGACGTCGAGGGCGCGCGCCACCTTGCGCTGGTGCAGACCCGGGTTCTGCGACCCGCACCAGATCGTGATGGTCTCGCTCTCGACGACGGCGACGCCCCCGGGCGTGTCGATCGCCACATGCTCTTGGCTCGGGGTGGTGACGTCGCGTCGCAGCACGAGTGCAGCGCCGCTGATCGCGTGCTCGACGTCGCCGGAGCTGAACGCGATCCGACCGGAGATGTATCCGGTCCAGTGCAGCAGCGCTGCGTCGGGTGCGGCGGCAGCCTCCGGGCCGTCGACGACCGGCAGTGGTATGAGGTCGAGCTCGATCGCCGCCAGGGCCGCGTGCGCGGTGGCTTCGTCGTCGGCGGCCACGAGTGCGATCGCCTCACCTACCTGCCTCACCCGATCCGCTGCGAGCACCGGACCGTCGACCTCACGTGGGCCGAGCGCGTTGACCGGCACCTCGGCAGCGGTCAGTACGCAGTGCACCCCGGCGAGAGCGCGTGCGGCGCTGACGTCGATCCGTTCGATGGTCGCGTGCGGCAGGTTCGAACGCAGCACGGCTCCGTGCAACACGGCCTCGGGGCGGAGGTCGGTGACGTAGGTGGTCGCGCCGGTGACGATCTCGCCGGCGTCGATCGCCGGCCGGTTGCGACCCACCCAGGGCGTGGTGGTGGTCATGGCCGGCGCTCCGAGGCTTCCCATGCGAGCGCGGCGGCTGCGGTCCAGGACTGGTCATGGCTGCCGAGCGGTGCGCCGGTGAGGCTGTCGTAGTACTCGGCGAAGGTTCCGTCGGCGAGCTGGTGCAGGCCGGCTGTGGCGATGCGGCGGGCGGGCTCGAGCGCCCCGTGGTGCTGCAGCGCCCAGCTGATCAGCCAGGTGACGACGGGCCAGGTCGGGCCGCGCCAGTAGGTGCGGCTGGCGAACTCCGCGGCATCGGGGGCCGTGGTCGGAGGCAACGGGTGCGCGAGCGCCGGGTGGCCGCACCAGCCCGCGCCCTCCAGCAGCTGCACCAGGCGGTCGTAGTCGGCGCCGGCAGCGCCGCAGATCAGCGGGGCGAAGCCGCCGATCGTCTCTGACGCGATCCACGCCTCGGCCCGCATGTCGTAGTCGCGTGCCAGTCCGGTGGCCGGGTCGATCGTGGCGTCGACGGCGGCACGAGCGCGGTCCGCGATCGCTCGCAGCGCTGCCGCCTCGCGATCACGCCCGACGCGATCCCCCAGCTCGGCCAGCAACCCTGCGGACAGAGCGTGCACCGCCGTCGAGAACACGTCGCCGACGCGGAAGTCGACGGTCGCGCGGGCACGGTCGTCGTCGTAGCCGACCGAGGCGAGCTGTTCCACGAGCCACAGGTAGCGGTCGTAGTCGTCGTCGCCGGGCCGCTCGCTCGTATCCTTGACGTGGCGGGTGTCGGCCCGCACGTACGGCGCCATCTCGCCCGGCAGCACGGCCGCGCTCGGGGCGTCCCAGCGCGGTGAGTTGTCCATACCGGACTCCCAGGGGTGATGGATCTCCATCAGCCCGGTCGCGTGGGTGCTGCGGACCTCGTCGAGCCAGCGGTGCCATCGCAGCCAGTCGTCGAAGGTCTCGTGCAGGAATGTCTCGAGCAGCGCGGGGTCCTCGCCGCCGTTGGCGTCAGCCTGCGCTGCGATCAGCCAGATGGCCAGGCTATGTATGGCCGGCTGACAAATTCCAGACGTCGGCACCTCACGCGGCGCTGACACTGCCTCGCTCGTGCGCCACCGCGCCGGGTCCGGGAAGTAGCCGGGCTCGTCGGTGTAGACGATGTGCGGCAGCATGCCGGTGGCCCACTGCCCGCGCAGCAGGTGGCGCAACTCGGCCAGGGCTCGCTCCACCGACAAGGATCCCCAGCCGATCGCCACAAATGCGGCGTCCCACGACCACTGGTGCGGGTAGAGGCGCGGGGCCGCAACGGTCCGGTCGCCACGGTCGTTCGCACGCAGCACCGCCAGCGCGGCGGCGGCGAGCGAAGAGGTGACTTCGGCCATCGTTGCCCTCCTCCCAGTCGATCCGTCGTGGATCGGTTGTGTTCAGTCGTTGAACATAACGGCTGGCGCGGCCTTCGTCAACGTGGCATCATGAACGCTCGCATACGCGCCAGGATTCGACGACGGCGAGGGACGAGTGGCAGCAGCGGATGACCCGCACGCGGTCCTGAGCGTGCCGGTCGACGAGATCGCACGCCCTGCGGTCGAGGGCCCCACACCGATCGCACCGGCACTGCCGGCCACCTCCTACGGGGCGCTCCTCAACTTCATCCGCTCGCGCCCGGGGCTCACGCGTGCGCAGCTGCTCGCGACCACCGGCATGTCGCGCACCACGCTGTTCGAGCGCCTCGAGGTGCTGTTCCGGCACGGCTACGTCTACCAGGACGGTTCGGCACCCGCCGGATCCGGTGAGCGCCGGCCCGGGCGCCGCTCGGAGCTGCTGCGGTGGGACACCCGGGACAAGGTCGCGATCGTGCTGGACCTCGGTCAGACGCACGCACGCATCTGCGTGACATCCGTCGGCGGTCAGCCGCTGCGCGCGAGGGAGCTGCCGGCAGACATCCACACCGATCCGACCGAGTACCTCGCGACGATCTTCGAGATCGCCGACGTACTGCTGCGAGCGGGACGCGGCGAGACACTGATCGGCGTCGCTGTCGGCATCCCTGCGCCGATCAACCCGGTCACGGGCGGGCTGGGCGCGACCACCGCGATGATGGCGCCCTGGGAGGGCTACCCGCTCTTGGAGGCGCTCAGTGCTCGCTGGCAGGTACCTGCGGTCATCGAGAACGACGCGCGTGCTTTCGCTCTCGGCGAGTCGAGCGTGCTGGGGCCAGGCCGCGCCGTGCTCGCGGTCAAGTACGCCACAGGCATCGGCGCCGGCATCGTCGACGCCGGGCACGTCCTCGCGGGAGCCGACGGAGCTGCCGGCGACATCGGCCACATCCGGATCACCGACGACGGACCGGTGTGCACCTGCGGCCGGCATGGATGCCTCGCCTCCTGGGCCTCCGGACAGGCGTTGATCCGCCGGCTCGAACCCCGCGGCGTCCGGACCCTGTGGGACATCGTCGATCGCGTGGCATCGGATGACCCCGAGGTGTGCACCGTGGTCGACGAGGCGGTCACGCGGCTCTCCCGCGTGCTGTCGACCGTGGTCGCGGCCGCCAACCCCGATGCGCTCGTCCTGGGCGGTGTGCTCGGGCGGATGCCCCGGGTCGTCGCCAAGGTCGAGGAGCTGATCCGCGAAGACGTCGCCGAGCGTGCACGGCACCGACTGCGGGTCAGTGCTGCGCACCTGGGTCCCGATGGAAGCGTGGTCGGCCTCACCCGCAAGCTCGTCGATCTCGTGTACGCGCCGACGGCGATCGACGCCGCCATCCTCGGCAGCGTCGCCAACACCGAGACGCCGTGAGCGACGCGGTGGACTGGGCCGTCGGCTCCGACCCCACGTTCGCCGCCCGCCGAGCCGCCCTCTCGGTCTCGACGTGGCAGCCATCCCGCTCACCTGCAGCCATCGCGCGGCCGCGATCGGCAGCCGAGGTGGTCACCGCGGTGACGTACGCGCGCGATCACGGCCTGCAGCTGGCCGTGCGCAGCGGTGGGCACTCCCTCAGCGCCACCCACCTGGGCGAGGGCGCCGTGACGATCGACCTTCGCCGCCTCGATCGTCTCAAGGTCGACCACGCACGCGGCACCGCCTGGATCGAGCCGGGCGTCACAGTGGCGCAGGCCGCCCGCGAGCTCGACCGCGCCGGCATGGCCTTCCCGATCGGGCACGCCCCGACCGTCGGGCTGGGCGGTTACCTGCTGGCCGGGGGCAACGGCTGGAACACGCCGCAGTGGGGCCACGCGTGCGAGCGAGTGCTGGCAGCCGACGTCGTGCTGCCTGACGGTGAGCGGCGCGTGGTCGACCTGGAGCGCCACTCCGAGATCTGGCGTGCCGTGCGCGGGGCGGGACCGGTGTTCCCTGGTGTCGTGGTGCGGTTCCAGGTGGCGCTCGAGCCAGGTGCCGCGCACGTGCGCCGGGCGTTCGCCACGCTCGAGGCAACCGAGCCCACGGCGCTGGGCGCCGCCATCGACGACCTGCTGAGCGAGCTGCCCACGCCGGTCGAGACCACGGTGTTCTGGCGTCCGGCCACCAGGCGCCGTCCCCGCGCCGAAGCGACGATCGCGCTGACCGCCTTCGACTCGGCGGTCCCGGTTGCCGCGACGCTCGAGCAGCGCGGCTGGCCAACGACCGGAACAGCTCGGATGTCGCTGGCCGACGTGGTCGACGGACTCCCCCGCCACCAGGGTGACGCACTCGCGAGCGACCACGTGTGGACCGATGCACCGTTCGCCGCCTTGCTGCCGCGGTTGAGCCAGCACGAGGACGCCCTGACCGAGCGCTCCTCGATCCTGCTCACCACGTCCTCACGCCGTGCCGACGGCGGTGTTCCCGACCACGCCCTCTACCGCCCGACCGGCAGCACCAGCGTGTCTCCGTATGCCCACTGGGACCCACGCACGCAGGACCGGCGCCCCCAGGTCGAGTGGACCCGCCGGACCACGGCGGCGCTCGCCGATCTCACGACCGGCCACTACGTTGGCGAGGCCGACCTCACGAACAGGCCGGACGCCGTCGGGCGTTGCTTCCCGCCCGAGATCCGCCAGGATCTCGCGGCGATCCTGGAGAGGTACGACCCGCACGAGCGCATGGCGTGGACCGCGCTCGCGCGGGCGCAGCTGCTCAGTCCTCCAGCACGAACGTGACCTCGAGGACCACCTGATAGGCAGTGATGACGCCGTCGGCGACCTCGACCTTCTGCTCCTTCACCCACGCCCCCGAGACGTTGCGGAGAGTCTGGGCCGAGCGGGCCACTCCTGCCTGGATCGCATCCTCGAAGGAGACGTCGGAGCGGGCGGTGATGGTCGTGACGCGTGCGATCGAGCTGGTCATGGTGACCCCTCCAGTGGTTCCTGGACCACCCTCATCGGCGGCCTCGCCGTCCATCGTGTCCCTCCATCGGCGTCGTCGCAAGGAGACCGACCTGCATGCTGCATCGGTGTAACCTGTTTCAGGATCACGCGGACGAAGGATGACGATGCAGACACGAAGCGGGCGACGGGCGACCGTCCGCGATGTTGCCGCTCGCGCTGGCGTCTCGATCGCCACCGTCTCGCGGATCCTCAACAACACCTACACCGCGCCGCCGGAGACCCATCAGCGGGTCATGACGGCGGTCGACGAGCTGGACTACAAGGCCACGACCACCCGGTCGCTCTCCAGCCTCGCCGGCACGATTGCCGTCGCGATGCCGCACCTCAACGGCGGCTACTTCACGGGCATCGCCGCAGGCATCGAGGAGCAAGCGCGATCGGCCGGGATGGCCACATTGATCGGCACCACGGCCAACTCTGCCGACCGGGAGCTGGCCTTCATCGACACGATGCGCAAGCGCGACGTGGAGGCCACGATCCTCATCGGCGCCCTCGCCTCCGGGCCCGACTACGAGAACCTGCTCGCCGAGCACGCGCGTGCGATGGATCGAGCCGGCTCGCGGCTCGTGCTCTGCGGGCGGCCATGGACCGGGCCCGCCGACGCCCCCGTGCACGTGGTCAGCTACGACGCGTTCGCTGCGGCACACTCGGCGACCACCTTCCTGCTCTCGAGCGGACACACGCGTCTCGCGCACCTCGCGGGTCCGCTCGACTACGCGACCGGCCGCCTCCGCGCCGACGGGTTCCGGCAGGCGCTACGCGACTTCGGCGTCGACCCCGAGACGACGCCGATCCTCTCGGTCGCGATGAACCGCGACGCCGGCTACCGCAACGGCAGCGCCCTGATCGAGCAGGGCGTGACGGCGATCTTCACGGCGAACGACGAGCTCGCCGCCGGCGTCCTCGCCGCCGCGCGGGAACGCGGCCTCGGCGTCCCCGCCGACCTCTCTGTCGTGGGGTTCGATGACATCCCCATGGCCCGCGACCTGTGCCCACCACTCACCACGCTGCACATCCCCCGCGAGGAGATGGGCCGCACAGCGGCCCGCATGGCTCTCTACGGCGGCGGCGAACAGCGGGTCCAGATCGGGACCCACATCGTGGTGCGGGAATCGGCGGCACCCCCGAACGGCCGCTCCGCCACGCCCGCCTGA
>NZ_JBMDXJ010000158.1:0-4268 GCF_048594945.1 Pseudactinotalea sp.
CGGGTCGAGGTTCTCGATGGAGCAGACGACGACGACGTTGTCCTTGCCGTCGCGCATGAGCTCGAGCTCGTACTCCTTCCACCCGAGGATCGACTCCTCCAGCAGCACCTCGGTGGTCGGGCTGTAGTGCAGACCGGCCCCGGCGATCTGCCGCAGCTGCTCCTCGTCGAACGCGATCCCGGAGCCGAGACCGCCCATGGTGAACGAGGGCCGCACCACGACCGGGTATCCGAGATCGGCGACGCCGGCGAGGACGTCCTCCATCGAGTGGCAGATGGCCGAGCGAGCGGACTCGGCGCCGCACCGCTCGACGACACCCTTGAACTGGTCGCGGTCCTCGGCCAGGTTGATCGCCTCGATGTTCGCGCCGATCAGCTCGACGCCGTAGCGCTCCAGCACGCCGCGCTCGTGCATCGCGATCGCGGCGTTGAGCGCCGTCTGGCCGCCGAGCGTGGGCAGCAGCGCGTCCGGGCGCTCCTTGGCGATGATCGCCTCGACCACGTCGGGGGTGATCGGCTCCACGTAGGTGGCGTCCGCGAACTCCGGGTCGGTCATGATCGTGGCCGGGTTGGAGTTGACGAGGATGACGCGCAGTCCTTCCTCGCGCAGCACCCGGCAGGCCTGGGTGCCCGAGTAGTCGAACTCGGCGGCCTGCCCGATGACGATCGGGCCGGACCCGATGACGAGGACGCTGGAGATGTCGGTGCGGCGGGGCATCAGGCGGCGCTCTTTCCGGAGATCAGATCCACGAAGCGGTCGAACAGGTAGGCGGCGTCGTGCGGGCCGGCGGCGGCCTCGGGGTGGTACTGCACCGAGAACGCCGGGAGATCGAGGCAGCGGAGACCCTCGACCACGTTGTCGTTGAGGCCCACGTGGGAGACCTCCACACGGCCGTACCGGCCGTCGTCGTGGGGTGCGGTGACGGGTTCCCCGATCGGCGCGTCGACGGCGAAGCCGTGGTTCTGCGACGTGATCTCGACCTTGCCGGTCAGCAGGTCCTTGACCGGCTGGTTGATGCCACGGTGCCCGAACGTCAGCTTGTAGGTCCCGAGCCCGAGTGCGCGGCCGAGGATCTGGTTCCCGAAGCAGATGCCGAAGTAGGGGATCTTCCGGTCGAGGACCTCGCGCAACAGCGCGACCTCGTGCACCGACGCCTCGGGGTCGCCGGGGCCGTTGGAGAAGAACACGCCGTCCGGCTGCACCGCCAGCACGTCCTCGATCGTCGAGGTCGATGGAAGCACATGCACCTCGACGCCCCGCTCGGCCAGCCGTTGCGGCGTCATCGCCTTGATCCCGAGGTCCACCGCGGCGACCCTCGCGATCGGGTCCCGTCCGGCGAAATCGCCCGACGGCGGGACGACGTACGCCTCTGAGGTGGTCACCTCTCGCGCCAGGTCGGCGCCGGCCATGCCGGGGGCGGTCTTGACCTGCTCGAGGAGCTCCGCCTCGCCGTGCGCGCCAGGCAGCGTGGGGAGCGCGTCGCCGGAGAAGAGCCCGGCCCGCATGACACCCCGGTCACGCAGGTGCCGGGTGAGCGCACGAGTGTCGATGTCGCTAATCCCGACCACACCCTGCTCGGTCAGCTCATCCTCCAGCTCACGCGTGGAGCGCCAGTTCGAGGCGCGTCGCGCACGGTCGCGGACCACGTAGCCGGCCACCCAGATCCGGCGGGACTCGGGGTCCTCGTCGTTCACGCCTGTGTTGCCGATGTGGGGTGCGGTCATCACCACGATCTGGCGGTGGTAGGAGGGGTCCGTGAGCGTCTCCTGGTAGCCGGTCATGCCGGTGGAGAACACGATCTCGCCCAGGGCGCGGCCACGAGCACCGTAAGCGCGGCCACGCAGCACGTAGCCGTCCTCGAGCACGAGCAGCGCGGGGTCGGGGGCAGTGGTGGTCATCAGACTCCCTGGTTCTCGATGAGGGCGGTCACGCGGTCGCGCAGGCGGTCACGCTCGGCGTCGTTGCGCATGCGGACACCGGTCTCGAGCTCATAACCACCGTGCGTCCACTGCACGATCACGAGCGAGGACGTGGTGCGCACGCCGTCGAGCTTCGCGGTGGGGATGAACAACGTCGGTGCGCGGCGCCGATCGAGCAGCACCCCATCGGTCCGGACAGCGGCGATCGCTGTGCCGCGTTTGTCGAGTCCGCGTGCGATCACGCGCTCGTCGTGGTGTCCCTTGATGCTCGTCACCACGTAGGTGGTCTCGAGCCCGTGGTCGGCTCCGCCGGCCGGGACCTTCGGAAGCGGCGGGAGGTTCGGCCCCTCCTTCGGCGCCGGCGCGAACGCAGTGCGCCGCAGCAGCGAGAAGACCAGCAGCCCGACCAGCAGGACCGCGAGGAGGATCCAGACGATTTTCACGCGCCGACCTCGACCGGCTGACCACTGAGGACCGTGGCCCGGCCGCCGTAGAACGTCGCGACCACGCGGCCGGGCAGGTCACGTCCGGCGAACGGGGTGTTGTCGCTCGCCGTTCGAAGCTCCTGCGGGACCACGGGCCAGCGCGCCTCGGGGTCGACGAGGGTCAGATGTGCGGGCTCTCCCGGCGCGATCGGGCGACCCTGGTCGCTCACTCTGCCGATTGCGGCCGGCGTCGCGGACATCGTGCGGGCCACGTCCTCCCACCCGAACGTCACGTCGTCGGCCAGCACCATCGACTCGATCACGACCGACAGCGCGGTCTCGAGTCCGGTCATGCCGAACGCGGCGGCGTCGAACTCGCAGTCCTTGTCCTCGCTCGGGTGCGGGGCGTGGTCGGTCGCCACGATGTCGATCGTGCCGTCGGCCAATCCCTCACGCACCGCGAGCACGTCCTGCGCGGTCCGCAGCGGCGGGTTCACCTTGAACTGCGGGTCGTAGCCGCGGACCACCTCGTCGGTCAGGAGCAGGTGGTGGGGTGTGACCTCCGCCGTAACCGGGATCCCCCGCGCCTTCGCCCAGCGGACGATGTCGACGCTACCGGCGGTCGACAGGTGACAGATGTGCACGCGCGAGCCGACGTGTTCGGCGAGCAGCACGTCGCGGGCCACGATCGACTCCTCGGCCACGGCCGGCCAGCCACCCAGACCGAGCTCGGCCGACACCACGCCTTCGTTCATGACCGCACCGACTGTGAGGCGCGGCTCCTGCGAGTGCTGGGCGATCACGCCGTCGAATGCCTTGACGTACTCGAGCGCCCGGCGCATCAGCACCGGGTCGTCCACGCACACACCGTCGTCGGAGAACACCCGCACACCGGCGGCCGAGTCGGCCATGGCGCCCAGCTCGGCGAGCCGCTCGCCGCCCAGGCCCACGGTCACGGCGCCCACGGGGCGCACATCGACCCATCCCGCGTCGCGCCCGAGCCGCCAGACCTGCTCGACCACGCCGGCCGTGTCGGCGACCGGCTGCGTGTTCGCCATGGCGTGCACACAGGTGAAGCCACCCAGCGCCGCCGCCCGGGTCCCGGACCATACGGTCTCGGCATCCTCACGCCCCGGCTCGCGCAGGTGGGTGTGCAGGTCGACCAGCCCCGGCAGCACCCGCAGCCCGTTGGCATCGATCGTGGTCGCGCCGTCGGCCTCGTCGCTCGCACCTGCGCCGATCGCAGCGATCAGGCCGTCCCGCAGCAGGATGTCGGTGCTCGAGCCGTCGGGCAGGCTCGCGCCCTTGATCAGGTAGTTCGTCATTCGTGGTGCCCTCCTCCGAGCAGCATGTACAGCACCGCCATCCGTACGGCCACGCCGTTCGTCACCTGCTCCAGGATCACGGCCTGAGCGGAGTCCGCGGCCTCCGCTGAGATCTCGAGCCCACGGTTCATCGGACCGGGGTGCATCACGAGCGCGTCGCCACCGAGCGCCGCGAGCCGCTTGCGGTCGAGGCCGAACTTGCGCGAGTACTCCTGCGGTGAGGGGAAGAACCCGCCGCCGGCTGCACTCATCCGCTCTCGCTGCACACGCAGCATCATGATGGCGTCCGCGCCCGCGGAGATCGCACCGTCCAGGTCGTAGGACACCGTGCACGGCCACGTCTGCACGCCGACCGGCAGCAGCGTCGGCGGGCTCACGAGCGTGACCTCGGCGCCGAGCGTGTGCAGCAGGTCCACGTTGGAGCGCGCCACCCGCGAGTGGAGGACGTCACCGACCACCAGCACCCGGACGCCGCTCAGATCCGCACCGATCGCCTCCTCGCCGCGCAGGCGCCGCCGCATCGTGTACGCGTCGAGCAGAGCCTGCGTCGGGTGCTGGTGCTTCCCGTCGCCTGCGTTGATCACCGGTGCGTCGATCCA
>NZ_JBMDXJ010000159.1:0-8794 GCF_048594945.1 Pseudactinotalea sp.
GTGGCCGGCATGACCAGCGGCGCCGTCAAGGGCTGACCCGACCAGCCGCCGTCGAGCTCGCAATCGCCGCCCGGCCGCGAATTCGTACCTACGGCGTGACTTCGTACGCCCGACGATACGAAGTCGCGTGTTGGGTACGAAGTCGCGCGGGTTGGGCGGGCGGTCGGTCCACAGCGAGGGGCCGACGGCGGACGTCAGGTCTCGCGGTCGATCTTCAGCTCGTGTTCCTCGCCTCGGGCGAGGGTGAGGTCGAGCGTGTGGTCGCGGTAGCGGACGCGGGTCCTGGTGCCGGTGATCGACCGGATCCGCGCGGAGCTCAGAGCGCCGGCGCGCCACGCCAGATCCACCTCGAAGCCGCCGCGGGCGCGCAGCCCCCGGACCTCGCCCTGGCTCCAGAGCCCCGGAAGCGCGGGGAGGAGGTCGATCTCGGAAGTGCCATCGGTGTCATCGAGATGGCTCTGCAGCAGCATCTCGTTGATGGCGGCGGTCTGCCCGAGGTTGCCGTCGACCTGGAACATCGGATCGTTCGGCGCATGGCCGATGAACTTCGAGCCGAGGTTCGGCTGCACCGCCTTCTGCAGGTGCAGATCGAGGATCGTGAGCGCCATGTCGCCATCGCCGAGCCGCGCGTAGCTGCAGGCTTGGAAGGCACCTTCCCAGCTGCCGAGGCATGGACCCTGGAGTGGATCCGGCTTCTCCTCCCACCATCGCTCGGTGTCGAAGATGCGGCGCAACCCGGCGGCCAGCTCCGGCGACCGGCGCGGGTGAAGCTGTGCACTGCACACCGCGCCCCAGCTCGAGAGCACCTCCGCCTTCATCTGCCGACCCCAGTCCTCGAGGTACTCCTGCAGCTGCCCTGTGGTCGGGCTGATCTGCATCGGTGCCAGGCGCGGGAGCGCCGCTTCGATCTCGGCACGGAGGTCGGCATCCTCGTCCAGCAGCAGCGAGCCGCGGATGGCATGCGTGAAGACCTCGCGCACCATCTGCGTGGTGGGCGTGGTGCCGTAGGCCAGCGAGCCGGTACGGCCCTCGGCGTCGACCCAGATGTTCTCGAAGTTGATGTCCGGTGCCGTCACGAGCCACCCGTGCCTCGGCTCCTCGACCAGCATGTCGAGGTGGAACGCTGCAGCGCCGCGGATCGCGGGCCACGCCCGGCGCAGCTCGGCGAGATCGTTCGAGAACGCGTAGTGCTCCCACAGGTGCTGCGAGAGCCAGGCATTGCTCGCCACGAAGTTCGACCACTGCGGGTTGTTCCCGACCGGCGCCGCGTAGCGCCACACGTCGGTGCCCTGGTGCGACACCCAGCCCCGGGCGCCGTAGTGATCCGCCGCAACCCTCGCACCGCTCACGCTGAGCTCGCGCGTCAGCTCCAGCAGCGGCTCATGACACTCAGCCAGGTTCGCCGCCTCAGCCGGCCAGTAGTTGATCTGCGCGTTGCAGTTGATCGTCCAGTTCGAGCCCCAGGCGGGGTTGAGGGTGACGTTCCAGATGCCCTGCAGGTTCGCCGGCTGACTCCCTGGCCGTGAGGTGGAGATGAGCATGTAGCGGCCGAACTGGTAGTACAGCGCCGCCAGGCCAGGGTCGGTGCCGCTGCCGGCCACATACCGCCGCAGGCGCTCGTCGGTGGGCAGCGCCGAGGCGAGCGGGTCGTTCCCGAGGTCGAGCGACACGCGCCGGAACAGCTGCTGATGGTCCGCCACGTGCGCTTCTCGGAGTCTGCCGACGTCCTGGTGGGCGACGGCGCGCAGATCGTCCCTGCACAGCGCGGTCTCGTCCAGGCCATCGCGGCTGGGGCTGGCGTCGGGGCCGTTGTAGCTGGTCCTCGCGACCACCATCAGCGTCACGGCATCGCACCCGTTCGCGACAACCGTGCCGTCACCGTCGACACGGATGCTGCCGCCTTCGTGGCTCACGGCCAGCTGCGCCTCCCACCGCATGCCGGCGGGATCCTTTCCATCGTCGTAGATCGGTTCGCGCAGCGTTCCGCTGTACCCGAACCCCTGCACAGGTGCCCGACCGAACAGACGCGACACACCGCCGTCGGCGGTCCGCTCGTGACGGAGCTGGCTCGCCAGCGACGCACTGAACGAAACCGACCCAGGACGATCGGCGCCCATCCGCACCACCAGGCACCGACCGGGGTGCGAGACGAAGACCTCGCGCTGATGCCGGGCGCCGCCGTGCTCGAAGGTCACGCGCGCGGTCGCGGTGTCCAGGTCGAGATCACGCCGGTACCCGGTCACGGCGGCAGGGTCGAACGGGAAGTCGAGCACCAGGTCACCGAGCGGCATGTACATGCCCGTGCCGCCGAGCCCACCGAGCGCGTCCGCCGCGAGCTCCTGCGCCTGGGCGTAGTCACCAGCCAGCAGCCGCCGGCGCACCTCGGGCAGTGCCGGCAGCGCCGCCGGATTGGGCCGGTAGCTCTGCTCACCGGTCCACAGCGTGTCCTCGTTGAGGTTGATGGTCTCGTGGTCGATGCCGCCCCACACGCACGCGCCGAGCCGGCCGTTGCCGAGCAACAGCGACTCCTGCCACCGGTCCGCAGGGCGCGTGTACCAGAGCGTCAGGTCTCGGGCTTCACTCATCCGAAGAAGCTCCACCGCTCGCCGCCCTCGGTCAGCCGCTGCGCCTGCTCGGCCGACCGGATCACGTGCACGAGGTACTGCGTGGTCGGGCGGTCGCCGAGGGGGATCTCCCAGCCGATCTCGAGCCGACGCCCGTGCACCGGCTCACCGATGGGACGGTCGGCGCCGTCGAGCGCGACCACCTGGATATCGACCGGACCCTCAAGATCCTTCAGCACCAGCCAGCCGGTCACCGGCTCGATCAACGTGGGTCCCTCACCCCAGGTGTCCCAGAGCGTGTGCCGCTCGTTCCACTGCGTGCCGGTGTTCTCGATGCGTGAGCACGCTGTCAGCAGCAGCGTCTCGCTCCGGGCGATCGGTCGGGAGTCCAGCGAGCTGAGCGTGATAGCGCAGAACTCGTTGGAGACATCGGCGGCCAGGTGACGCGTCGCGATGCCGTTGGCCTTCACGAAGCCAACCAGCGCCTGCGTGCGGTCGGTGTCGATCGCCACGAGGCCACCATGCTCGGACGAGGCATGCCAGGCGAGCTCACCGGTGTCACTGCGATACGGACCGGGCTGCTCCGGCGGGTACTCGGCCGTGGGTTCGCCGCCCAGCGACTCGATCCGCAGCCCGTGCCGTAGTGCAGTGGAGGTGGCGAAACCCGGCGTGAAGTACGGACGTTCGGACTCCGGCAGCCGCATCGTCTCGAGAACCTGCTCACGGGAGTACGAGCGTGTGGCCACCTCCCGCGCCGGCTGCACATCGGCGCGCGAGAAGATCAGCGCACCCGCTGCCATCTGGATCATCTTGACCGGGTCGAGCGTGATGTCGAAGTTGTCTGCCACGTACCGCTGGTGGTTGCCGAGCGCCTTGGGCTCGAACGTGTAGAAGAAGATCCCGTCCCAGTCCTGGAACGCGGCGTAGGACGCCAGGATCGGGATCATCTCGGCGGCGTACTCGTTGGGGCTGGGGTGGTTGACCTCGCTGACCGTGAAGGGCTTGCCCGCGATCGGGGAGCGGCTCAGCTTGACGATCGTGGAACTGAGCGGGTCGTTGACCATCGGAGTATTGCGGGCGCCCCAGATCGCCGGGTGCTGCCAGTAGACGTGTCCGTCGACCACGTCGAGCTGAGCCGGGCCCTGCAGGATCGGTTGGTTCGGGATCCAATAGGTGTGATCCGCGCAGCCCACGATGAGCGACTCGACGCCGAGCTCGTCCACCAAGTAGTCCTTCATCCCCACGAAGAAGTCGCGCTCCACGGCGCCGTAGAACTGACCCTCGGCGTGGAACTGTGCGGCGGGCGCGTCAGCGAACTGTTCCCGGCGTAGCCGCGGGACCGGATCGCCCGCCGCCACCCCGGCGAGCGTGCGCAGCTCCGCCAGCTGATCGGTCGTGCGGTTCTCCGCGAGCCAGCGCTGGTACATCTCGTCGAGCCGCTCCGCGTAGAACGGCGTGAGGTCCAGCTGGATGTCCGGTCGATCGTCCCCCCGCTCGCCGCGTAGCCAGTTGCGCATCCAGAACTCGTACAGCGAGTTCTCGTTGACGATCTCCACGATCGCGACGGCGGGCTCGTGTCGGTACTCCGTGCCGGTGTAGGGGTTGTGGTGAGTCAGCAGGTCCCGCGCGTAGTCGCGCTGCAGCTCGATCAGGCGCTCACCGATGAACGTCATGCCCTTCCAGATCCGCACCGCATCCCAGTCGGGGACGTCGTCGCCGGCCTTGTACGTACGGCCGACGTTGAGGTTGAGGTTCGTGTAGATGCCGCGCGCCTTCAGCTCGGCCACGAAGAAGTCGAGCCGATCCAGCTGTTCGGGGTCGAACGCCTGCGTGTGATCGTGGTGCCGGTCGATGAGCCCGGCCGGTCGTGCGCGTGGAGAACTCGGAGGAACGCTCACCTCGGGGTCGCGCGTGGGCATGTCGAGAAAGTGGAACCTCACGCAGTTGATGCCGAAACGCGCGAGCGCATCCGCCCAGATCGGGGCCTCGTCCTTCGGCGGCAGCAGCGTGGAGCCCTCGGTCCAGCCGGTCAGGTTCACACCCCAGATGCGCAGCCGTTCGCCGTCGGGCTTGACGAGGTGGCCGTCTCGAACGCGGACGAAGCCGTCACGACCGGCGGGCCGATCGAGCATCAGGGACAGGTCTGCAGGCGAGGGAACTCGCTGATGATGGTCGACGACGTAGGGAACCAGGGGGATCCTGCCGACGGTGGCAGGAGCGGGATCGCTCATGCTCGCTCAGCGTAGGAGAATCGGCTGGTATAACGTTTCTCCGTCCTTATGGTGAGAATGCGGGCCGTTACCCTCGGTCCATGCCCGAAGATCGGTTGTCGATGCTCGTCAAGGTCGCGCGGATGTACCACGAGCAGGGGCTGCGTCAGCCGGAGATCGCGGAGCGGCTCCACGTGTCGCAGTCGCGCGTCTCGCGGTTGCTCAAAGAGGCGGTGACGCGGGGGATCGTGCGCACGGTGGTGGTGGCGCCCCCGGGATCGTTCGCCGATCTCGAGGAGGAGGTGCGCAGCACCCTCGGGCTGACGGACGTGGTTGTCGCCGGCTCCTCCACCTCCGACGACACGACCTCGCTGGCGGCGATCGGTGCCGCCGGTGCCGCTTACCTCGAGAGCACCCTGATGCCCACCGAGCGCGTGGGGCTGTCCTCGTGGTCGGCCTCGCTGCTCGCGGTGGTCGAGGCGATGGCACCGCGACCCAGCCGCGGCGCCGAGAAGGTCGTGCAGATCCTCGGCGGCGTCGGCGCCGCGTCCGTGCAGGTCAAGGCCACCAGGCTCACCGACAGGCTCGCGCAGGTGACGGGCGGCGAGGCGATGTACTTCCCGGCCCCGGGCGTGGTCGCGACCGAGCAGGTCCGTGACGCGTTGCTGGCCGACCCCTACGTGGCCGATGTGGTGGCCGCCTGGACCGACCTCAGCGTGGTACTGGTCGGCATCGGGAGCGTGCAGCCCTCGCCCCTGCTGGTCTCTTCCGGCAACGCCCTGCCGCAGCAGGATCTCGACGCTCTCGGCGCACTCGGCGCGGTTGGCGACGTGTGCCTGAACTTCTTCGACGCCGAGGGTGCGCTGGTGGACAGCGACCTGCACCGGCGGGTGCTGGGCATCGACGCAGCCACCCTGCGCGCGGTCCCGCGCAAGATCGGAGTGGCGGGCGGCGAGCGGAAGGTCGAGGCGATCCGGGCCGCGGCGCGCGGCGGTTGGATCGATGTCCTCGTGACCGACTCGAACACCGCCCGCTCACTCATCGCCTGAGCGGGCCCGAGCCCAGCAGTGCCGACGCCTCAGCGCAGGGTCGCCAGCGCCCGGTTCAGCTCCTCGACCAGCGCGTTCGAGGCGTAGCGCACGCTCTCACGCAGAGTTGCTCGCTCGCTCCACCTGGTTCGGTGGAAGGCCTCGAGGTTCGACGGCGTGACTCGCCCGATCGTCTCGGCTACCAGTGCGTAGGCCTCCGGGTCGTCGATGATCGCCGCTGAGGGCGAGTCCACCGTGAGGGGGCGCCGCGCTGTGGGGGCCTCGGGAGCGGCGATCACCCAGGTGTGCGCACCCGAGCCCACCTCGGTGGCGGGGACCCCGGGGAGGTCGACCTGCGCCGTGGTGTTCGGCGGTACCTCCGCGCGCACGGTGACCGTGTCGCCGTCGAGCTCCCACCCCACGCGCGCATGCCCGTACGGCGTGTCGAGCGTGGTGGCGGCGGACTCGATCCCCACGAGCGGTCGGGTGCCGATCCGGAGCGTCCGGTAGCCCGGCTCGGCGGGCGCCAGGCCGGCCATCACGCGGTGCATCCAGTCCGCCACGGCGCCGAGCGCATAGTGGTTGAAGGAGGTCATCTGGCCCGGGTTGATGGTCCCGTCCGGCAACATCGAGTCCCAGCGCTCCCAGATCGTGGTCGCGCCCATCGTCACGGGGTACAGCCACGAGGGGTTCTCGGTCTGGGTGAGCAGTCGGGTGGCAGCCTCGAGATGGCCGGTCGCTGTCAGTGCGTCGCACACGATCGGCGTGCCTACGAACCCGGTCCCGATCCGGTAGCCGTCCTCGCGCACGAGGTCGGCCAGCCGGTCGCCGAGCCGTTGCCGCTGATCCGTGTCGGTGACCAGGTCGAACGCGATCGCCATCGCGTACGCGGTCTGGCCGTCCGACATCATCCGGCCGGCCGGCGTGACGTACTCCGCGCACCATGCCTCGCGTGCCTGCTCCGCGGCCGCGCGGAAGCGCGTCGTGTCGGCAGGCTCGCCCAGCACCTCGGCCGCATCCGCGAGGATCCGCGCCGACAGTGCGAGGTACGCGCCCGCGACCACGTCCACCGAGGTCGTCGCGTCGGCCGGGCGGTCCGGGGGTGCCGCAGGGTCGAGCCAGTCGCCGAACTGGAACGCGCCCTCCCAGAGCCCGGTGCCGTCGGAGATCTCGAGCAGGGTCTCGACCCAGCTCCGCATCGAGGGGTAGGCCTCGCGCAGCACGCCGAGGTCCCCGTACCGCTGGTAGAGGGTCCACGGCACGATCGTGGCGGCGTCGCTCCACGCTGCCGCGGGTGTGACCCGACCGCTGAGCTGGAGCACGTTCGGGACCACGAACGGCACCACGCCGTCAGCAGCCGACTGTTCCAGCGCCAGGTCGCGTAGCCACCCGGTGAGGAAGCCCCGCACGTCGTACAACGAGGCGGCGGTGGGTCCGAACACCTCGATGTCGCCGGTCCAGCCGAGTCGCTCGTCGCGCTGCGGGCAGTCGGTGGGCACTGCGAGGAAGTTGCCGCGCATGCCCCACACCACGTTGTCGTGCAGCTGCTGGAGGAGCGTGTGGCTGGTGGTGAAGGTGCCGGTGCGGTCCATGTCGTTGTGCAGCACCACGGCCACGACGTCGGTCGGGTCGATCTCGCCCGGCCATCCGTCGATCTGCGCGTACCGGAACCCGTGGAACGTGAACCGTGGCTCCCAGGTCTCCTCGCCGGTCCCCGCGAGGGTCCAGGTGTCGGTGGCCGCCGCGGACCGCAGCGGGCGCGTGCCCAGCTCGCCGTGCTCGAGCACCTCGGCGTGCTTGAGCGTGATCGTGGCCCCGGCCTCACCACGTGCGGTCAGCCGCAACCGGCCGACCAGGTTCTGCCCGAAGTCGAGCACCGTGGCACCCGATGGCGTGGTGATCACCTCGACCGCCGCCACGTCCTCGGTCCGCCGCACCGGCGGACCGACGCGCGCCTCCGGCTCGCGGAAAGCCCCGTCGGAGCGTTCGACGGCGGTCCACGCCGAGTCGTCGAAGTCCGGTTGGTCCCAGCCGGCCAGGGCGGCGGCCTCGCGGCCGTCGTAGGACTCACCTTGGTAGAGACTGCTGGCCTGCGTGGGGCTGGCGTGCGCACGCCACTGCTCGTCGGTGGTGATCACCGTGGTGCGGCCGTCGGCGTGCACGAGGTTCAGCTGCAGTGCGAGGGCAGGCTGACCGCCGTAGATCTCGGCGGCGTTCTCCCGGAAGCCCCAGCGCTCGGTGTACCAGCCGCCGCCGAGCTCGGCGGCGATCGCGTTGGTGCCCGCGCGGACGAGGTCGGTCACATCGACGGTCTCGTGAACCAGCCGCTGCTGGTAAGCCGACCAACCAGGCGAGAGGACGTCCTCGTCGATCAGGGTGCCGTTGATCCGGATCTCGGCGACACCGAGCGCGGTCCAGTAGAGGGTGGCGGAGGTGATGTCGTCGGAGTCGAAGGTGGTGCGCAGCAGTGCGGGGCGGGCACGCTCGTGAGGGTCGGCCAGTGTGACGGGTGCGGCCGACCAGTCGCCCGCAGCCAGGAAACCGGCGCGGATCTCGAGCGGTTCGCTCCAGTCGGTCTCGCGGCCGTCGGAGGCGCCCGCACGCACCTGCACCGCCACCGATGCGCCTGGAGTCAGCGGCGGGAACGGCCAGTCGACGAGCACACTGTCCCGGCCTTCCACGCGGGCGCTCGTCTCGCCGGAGCGGATTTCGGCCCATGCCTGGAGCCAGCCACCGTCGGGATCGGCCACGGTCCATGTCAGACGTGGTGTCGGCGTGGCGACGAACGGCGAATCGGTCCGGAGCTCGGCAGCAAGCGTGTCGATGGTCGCGGGCACAGCTGGCATAGCAGGCACTGTCTCTTCCTCGAGGTCGTGGGTGTTTAACGATTCAACACCATGGCGTCGGCGATGTCGAGCGCTGGGTCGAAAGGATTCGTCCGCGCTGGGTCGCCCAGGGACTCAGGGTGCGGTCACCGTGTGATCCGCAGCGG
>NZ_JBMDXJ010000016.1:0-22567 GCF_048594945.1 Pseudactinotalea sp.
GATGGCCGAGGAGCTGCCGGACCGTGTCTTCGACGTGGGTATCGCCGAGCAGCACGCGATGACGGCAGCCGCCGGCATGGCGTTCGCCGGGCTGCACCCAGTGGTGGCGTTGTACGCGACGTTCCTCAACCGGGCGTTCGACCAGCTGCTCATGGACGTGGCGCTGCACAGGGCCGGCGTGACGATCGTGCTGGACCGCGCGGGCATCACCGGGGAGGACGGGGCGTCGCACAACGGCATGTGGGACATGGCGCTGCTGCGGCTGGTACCAGGACTGCGGCTGGCCGCTCCGCGGGACGAGCGCACGCTGCGGCAGGCGATGCGTGAGGCGGTGCAGGTCAAGGACGCGCCGACCGTGATCCGATATCCGAAGTCGGCGCTCCCCGAGCCGATCCCCGCGATCTCGCGGTCGGGCTCTGTGGACGTACTCGCCCGGACAGCGGGCGACGGCGATGCGCGTGTTCTCGTGGTGGGCGTCGGGTCGTTCGTGCCGTGTGCGATCGAGGTGGGGCAGCGGCTCGCCGATCAGGGCGTCGGCAGCACCGTGGTCGACCCACGCTGGGTGCTGCCTGTCCCCGGTGAGCTGGTCGAGCTGGCGCGTGGCTTCGATCTCGTGGTCACGGTCGAGGACGGCCTGGTCGAGAACGGCGTCGGTGCTGGGATCCGCGAGGCGCTCATTGCCGCCCGCGTCGACGTGCCGGTGCAGACCCATGGGATACCTGCTCACTTCCTCGAGCACGCCTCACGGAACGAGATCATCGAGGACCTGGGGCTGCGAGCAGCCGACGTCGCGCGTGACGCCGCAGCGGCCGTCGCCGAGCACGTCGACGTGCAGCAGCCCTGATCGCTGGCCTTGTCACTCGGAGCAGAGGGCGACGTGCCCGAGCAGCATCGGATCGCGGTTCTTGAGCAGGCGGTGGCAGAGCCGCACGGATCTGGGCCACGGTCCACGGCGGAGCTCGCCACCTGGGTCGAGGCCGAGGTCGAGCGCCTGGGCGGCCTCGACAAGCCGCGCCCCAGGCTGAGCCTCACCACGAGTCTCCCAGCCCTCGCAGGGTGGGGAGAGGGAGCACTCGCCGAGCTCCGGCGCGCAGCGATGGTCTTCCGCCTGTCCTGCCGCCGCTGGGAGGTGGTCCGCGACGGCACGAGGAGCACGTCGAGGCGGCCGTGGAGCAGAGCTTGCGTGCGTCCGAGCGCACGTCCGGCCCCGCGTTCGAACGCCTGCTCGGCCGCTACCTGCACACGGTGCTCGTCGAGGACAGAGCAAGCGCTGAGGTCGCCCTCGCAGAGATCGCTCAGACGTGGTCGGCCACGCCGTGGATCCGGAGCTGGACGGACCCGGTCACGAAGGATCTCTCCCTGATGCTGCACGGATTGGTGGCGTTGGGGGAGGCACGGTTCCCGGGAATCGACGAGGTCGCCGAGGGCGCTCGGGCCTACAGTCCCACCCTGGCCCAGCACGTCCGTGGCTTCGACGCGCTGCGACAGCCACCGCGCCCAGTCGTGATCTTCACGGGCAGCTGCGAGGTCGCGAACGTCCTGCTCGCGCCGCGGCCGCTCGACGACGCCGCAGCGTGAGCAGGATCCGTCACAGTGCGCCGGTGCGCTGCAGGTACGGGGTGATGCCGCCGAGGTGGAAGGGCCAGCCGGCGCCGAGGATCATCGCGAGATCGATGTCTGCGGAGTCGGTGACCACACCTTCGTCGAGCATCAGGCGGACCTCCTCGGCGAGCGCGTCCCGGACTCGGGCGAGCAGCTCGTCGGCGCTCTGGGAGTTCCCGGCACGCGAGCCGAAATAGCCTGCGATCGACGGATCCACCGGTGACCCCGCGCTCGGGCGACCCTCGAAGGTGACGAACGGGGCGCCGTCGGACACCATCCGATCCAGGCCGGGCGAGGTGGGGTAGCGGTCGCCGAGGTTGTCGCGGAGCGTGTCGAGCACGTGCTTGGCCACCGCCGGCCCCACGAGCTGCAGCAGCTGGAACGGCCCCATCGGCAATCCCAGTGGCCGCAGCGCGGCGTCGGCGGTCTCGACGTCGGTGCCGTCCTCGAGCGAGCCGAGCACCTCGCCGAGCAGCCGCACCAGCAGCCGGTTGACCACGAAGCCGGGCCGGTCGGCCACGGCGATCGCGGACTTTCCGCACGCCTTGGCGACGGCGAACGCGGTGGCGTAGGCGCCGTCGTCGGTCTTCTCGGCGCGGACGACCTCCACGAGCGGCATCTGCGCGACAGGGTTGAAGAAGTGCAGACCGACGACCCGCTCGGGGCGCTGCAGATCCGCCGCCATCGCGGTGACCGACAGCGCCGAGGTGTTGGTCGCAAGGATCGTCTCGGGCGAGATCACTTGCTCGAGCTCGGCGAACACCTGCTTCTTGACCTCGAGCTCCTCGAAGACGGCCTCGATCACCAGGTCGCGGTCGGCGAGGTCGGCCAGCTCGGTCGTTCCGGAGACCAGTCCGACGAGCCGGTTCGCCTCGTCCTCGCCGATACGCCCCTGGCCCGTGAGCTTGTCGACCTCGGCGGCTACGAAGCCGAGACCACGCTGCACGCGTTCGTCGTCGAGGTCACGCATGATCACCGGCACCTTCATGCGCCGCGCGAACAGCAGCGCCAACTGGCTGGCCATCAGGCCGGCGCCGGCGATGCCGACCGAGCGCACGTCGCGCGCGGCGTCGGCGGGCGGCGCACCCACCGGACGCTTCGCTCGGCTCGTGTTGTGGTCGATGGCGTGCATGCTCGCCTTGAACTCCGGGGAGACGAGCAACCGCGCGAGCGCGGCGTCCTCGGCCGAGAACGACGCCTCCCGGTCACGCTGCGCAGAGAGCGCCAGCAGGTCGAGTGCCTCGTACGCCGCGGGGGCAGCACCGTGCAGCCGGGCGTCGACCTGCGCGCGTGCAGCGTCCACGGTCGCGACCCAGCGCTCGGCGGGTACCGGCTCGGGGCGCTCGATCGTGACCTCGCCGGTCAGCACGCGGGCGGCCCAGCGCAGCGACTCCGCGAGGAAGTCGGCCGGCTCGAGCACCGCGTCCATCAGCCCGAGGTCGGCCGCGGCCGGACCGGTGAGCTGCTTGTTGTTGCGCAGCGGGTTGCTGAGCACCACCTCGAGCGCCTTCTCGATGCCCACCACGCCCGGGGCGAGGAACGTGCCACCCCAGCCCGGAATCAACCCCAGCGCCACCTCGGGCAGGCCGAGGTTGCGCACCGAGGAGATCACCGTGCGGTAGTCGCACGCGAGCGCGAGCTCCATGCCGCCGCCGAGCGCCACGCCGCTGACGAACGCGAACGTGGGCACCGGTGCGTCCAGCAGCACGCGGTACGTGTCGTGGCCCTGGCGCGCGATGGCGAGCGCATCGCCGGAGTCCTTGATCGCGGCCGCGCCCTTGAGGTCGGCGCCCGCAGCGAAGTGGAACGGCTTGCCCGTGACCCCGATCGCCTGGATCTCGCCCGCGTTCGCACGGGTCACGAGGCCCTCGACGGCGTGACGTAGCTCTGTCATCCCCTCCGGGCCGAGCGTGTTGGGCTTGGTGTGGTCCTCGCCGTTGTCGAGCGTGATGAGGCCGAGGACCAGTCGCTCGTCGGTGCCGGGGCGGAACGGGGTCAGGTCGATGTCACGGACGTGCGCGTGCGTGACGCGCTCGGTGGGCTGACTCATCGCTGCGCCTCCTTGCCGTAGTGCGGGTTCTCCCAGATCACGGTGCCGCCTTGACCGAGCCCCACGCACATCGTGGTGAGGCCGTAGCGGACGTCGGGCCGCTCGGCGAACTGGCGAGCGAGCTGCAGCATCAGCCGCACGCCGGACGCGGCGAGCGGGTGGCCGACCGCGATCGCGCCGCCGTACGGGTTGACGCGAGGGTCGTCGTCGGCGATCTCGAAGGCGTCGAGGAAGGCGAGTACCTGGACCGCGAATGCCTCGTTGATCTCGAACAGGCCGATGTCGTTGATGTCGAGGCCGGCCAGCTCGAGGGCCTTGCGCGTCGCGGGCACCGGGCCGACGCCCATCACCTCGGGCTGAACGCCGGAGTACGCGTACGAGACCAGCCGCAGCTTCGGGGCCAGGCCGAGTTCTGAGGCGAGATCGGCGGACGTCAGCAGGGCCGCCGTCGCCCCGTCGGTGAGCGGTGACGACGTCGCCGCGGTGACCCGGCCGCCGGCACGGAACGGCGTGGCGAGGCCGGCCATGCCCTCGACCGTGGCGCCTGGGCGGGGCGGCTCGTCGGCGGTAGCCAGTCCCCAGCCGCGCTCGGGGTCGGCGACCGCGACCGGGACGAGATCGGGCGTGATCTTGCCCGCAGCGAGAGCGTCGGCGTACTTCGCCTGCGACGCGGCGCCGTAGGCGTCAGCACGGTCGCGGGTGAGCGCGGGGTAGCGGTCGTGCAGGTTCTCGGCGGTGGCGCCCATGACCAGCGCGTCGGCGGAGACCAGCCGCTCGGCGATGAAGCGCGGGTTGGGCTCCATGCCCTTGCCCAGCGGGTGCGCACCCATGTGCTCGACGCCACCGGCGATCGCCGCGTCGAGGGCGCCCACGGCGATCTGCCCGGCGAGCAACGTGGTGGCGGTCATGGCACCGGCGCACATCCGGTCGAGCGCGAAGCCAGGGACCTGCTGCGGGAGACCGGCGAGCATGCCGACCGTGCGACCGAGCGTCAACCCCTGGTCGCCCACCTGGGAGGTGGCAGCGATCCCGACGTCACCGATCCGGTCCGGCGGGAGATCGGCGTTGCGGCGCAGCAGATCGCGGACCACGGCGACCGCGATGTCGTCGGCACGGGTGTGGGCGTACAGGCCATCGGGCCTGGCACGTCCGAATGGGGACCGCACGGCATCGATCAGGACCACGTCACGACCGAGCATGGGCATCGTCGCCTCCGAGAGGTTGGTACTGGCAGTACTAGGTAACTGCGTCAGAGCCTACCTGGTCGAGCGAGGGGACGGAATCGGGGTCGGCGAACCCGGCCGCGAGACGGCCGGCCACCTGCTCTACCTGCCACGGCCGCGCGCCGAGATCGGCCAGGAAGTCGCCGATGTGCTGCTCGTCGGCCGGGTGCGGCGGCGACCAGGCGAGGCGGCGCTGGAAGTCGGGGGTGAGGAGGTTCTCCTGGGGGAGGTTGAGGTCGACCGCGTGGTGACGCACCACGGCCTTGACGATCTCCAGACGTGCCGCGGCCTCGGGTTCGCGGTCCCGCCAGGACCGCGGTGCGGGGATCGAGTCGGGGTCGTGCGGCGGCCGCTTGGGTGGGAGGTCGGCATCGGGCAGATCGAGGGCACGCGTCACCGCCTCCGACCAGGTGCGCAACCGGCGCGCTGCGGCGCGGTGCTTGAACTCGCGCATCCCGGAGAGCTGCGCGAGCGTCCGCGGCTTGGTTCGGCCCGCAGCGGCGATCGCGTCCACGGACAGGATCCGCCCTGGCGCGATATCGGCGCGTTCGGCCACCTGCTCGCGGGTCTCCCACAGCTCGCGGACGACGGCGAGGCCACGTTGGTCGCGGACGCCACGGGCGCCCTTTCGCCAGGTCTCGCCACGCGGCGCCGGGGGAGGTGCGAGGCGCACGGTCTCAAACTCCTGGCGTGCCCACTCGAGCTTGCCGGCGGAATCGAGCTTGGCCTCGAGGACGTCTCGCAGCTCGACGAGCACCTCGACGTCGAGCGCTGCGTACCGCAGGAACGACTCCGTGAGCGGACGCGTGGACCAGTCGGCGGCCGAGTGCTCCTTGGCCAGGCTCAGCCCCAGCTCGGCCTCGACGATCGGGCCGAGACCCACGCGGGCCAGCCCCAACATCCGGCCGGCGAGCTCGGTGTCGAACAGGCGGGCGGGCCGCATGCCGATCTCGGCGAGGCAGGGGAGATCCTGACTCGCGGCGTGCAGGACCCATTCGGTGCCGTCGAGTGCCTCGGAGAGTGCACTCAGGTCGCCGAGCGGGATCGGGTCGATCAGGGCGGTGCCGGCGCCCTCGCGGCGCAGCTGCACCAGGTAAGCACGCTGGCCGTACCGGAAGCCGGAGGCCCGCTCGGCGTCGACGGCAACCGGCCCGCGGCCGTCCGCGAACGCGCGCACGGTGCCCGCGAGCGCGTCGGCGGTGTCGACGACGTCGGGCACGCCCTCGGCCGGCACCACCAACGGCTCGGGCGCCGGTGGCTGGTCGCGCTCGGTCATCGGCGCCGACTCATCGGGCTGACGTTGTCGGGGATCGGCGGCAGGCCGCTCACCTGTGACAGCAGCAGCGCCCACGCCCGCAGGTGTGGACCCAGGTCGGTGGTCCCCGGCGTCCAGGACGCGCGCACCTCGATCTCGACCTCGCCTCCGCGCAGCTCGAGGCCCCCGAACGTCTCGGACAGCACCCGCGTGACCGTGCCCGACAGCGAGTGGTACTCAGCGTCGCACTGGGCGAGCGCGTCGGTCAGCCACGCCCACCCGACCTCGCCCAGCAGCGGGTCCTGCGCAACCTCAGGCTCCATCCGGGCGCGGCCCATGATGATGGCGCGGAACTCGCCGTTCCACGCATCCTGACCGTCGGGGTCGTAGAGCACCACGAAGCGGCCCGAGCCGAGCAGGTCGTCGGGGTCGCGGGTGCGATTCACCTCCCCGGTGAGGGCCAGCGCGTACGGCGCGATGCGGGTGGGGGCGGGTACCTCTTCGAGGTGCAGCTCGGGTCGCAGCCGGTGCCCGCGCAGGCTCAGCAGGGCAGCCTCGAAGTCGGGTGGGGTGGCCGGGGCATCGGCCCCATCGGGTCGAGGTGGCTGCTTGACGGAGTCCACCGCCACAGGCTATGTCCGCGCACGCGCATGCGGGGGAGTGCCACGCCGCGCAGGTGCTGCCGGTCGGTCCATGGCCTACCCTCGCGCACATGCCGACCAAGCAGACCGTTCGACCGATCGTTGTCGGTGGCGACATCGGCGCCTACGCCTCTGCGCGGGCGTTCCACGAGGCCTACGGGGTGACCACGGTCGTGCTCGCCGGGGTGTCGGTGGGTCCGGTCGCGCACAGCGCGATCGTCGATCTGCGGATCGTGCCCGGGCTCGATGACGACGCCACGCTGGTCTCCGCCGTGCAGCAGGTGGTGGCCGAGCAGCCGGGCGTGCCGCATCTGGTGCTCGGGAGTGCGGACCACGCCGTGCTGGCGCTGGTGCGGGTGCGTGCCCAGCTGGGGGACGTCGTCGTCCCGTACGTCGACGCGCCCCTGATGGAGCGGGTGACGAGCAAGGCAGGATTCAGCCGGCTGTGCGCCGAGCTCGACATCCCACACCCGCGCACCCACGTGGTGCGGGTCGGCAGCCACTCCCACGACCTGGGCTCCGAGGTGACCTTCCCAGCGGTGGTGAAGGCGTCGTCGTCGGCGGAATTCCATGACGCCGAGTTCGAGGGCAAGCGCAAGGTCGCCTACGCGGCCGACGCCACGGAACTGACCGGGATGCTGGACCGGATGGCCGCCGCCGGGTTCTCTGGCGAGGTCGTGGTGCAGGAACGTATCCCGGGTGGCGACGAGGACATGGCCGCGGTCAATGCGTTCAGCGGGCAGGGCGGGCGCACTCGGTTCCTGCTGTTCGGACAGGTGCTGCTGGAGGAGGCCACACCCAACGGACTCGGGAACTCGGTCGCCCAGATCACTGCGGGCGCGGACCCGCACGGACATCGCCGTGAAGCCGTTGAGCACGCACGGCGCCTGCTCGACCACCTCGGCTGGACCGGATTCGCCAACCTCGACCTCAAGCGGGACCCGCGCGACGGTCGCTATCGATTCCTGGAGCTCAATCCGCGGGTGGGGCGCAGCGGGTACGCCGTCACGGCGGCCGGCTACAACGTGGCCACGATGTACTGCGAGGCGTACCTGGATGGTGACAGCTCGCCGTCGGAGCAGGTGATGGTCGGCGAGGCCGAGCATCTGTTCACCGTGGTCCCGCTGGCGCTGCTGCGCCGGTACGTCTCCGCCGAGACGTGGCAGCGTATCCGCGCTCTCCAGCGCGAAGGCGCGGTGACGAACCCGTACTACTACCGGGCGGAAACGAACCCTCGCCGCTGGTTCTACGTGATCACCGCGATGATCAACCAGTTCCGGAAGTTCGCACGATGGCACCGGTGACGAGGCTGCGGGTGCCGCTCCGGTAGGGCGTGCAGTTCAGCCGAGGAAGTTGGTCCCCGTGTAGAAGTGCAGCACCGGGACCCCCAGCTTCTCGCGTGCGCGGGAGGCCCAGTCGGCGTGGAACGTGTCCTCGACCGCGTGGGGGCGGGTGACCACGATGACCTCGTCGGCGTCGGCATTCGTGACTGCCTGGGTCAGGGCAGGGAGCGGATCATCGTCCACGACCGTGCCGGTCACGCTCGCGCCGATCTTCTCGAGTGCTGCCACGGTCTGCTCGACCGCCTCGCCGGCCTCCTGGCGCGCCTCGGCATCGGTCTCACGGTCGGTGATCGCCTCCCACGCCTCCTTGAGCTCGAACAGGCTGAGGTGGTCGATGAAGTCGGTCACGACGTTGCGCTCGGTGTCCGCCGGCACGAGCACCGTGATGGTCAGCGGCTCCTCACCGTGCAGGGTGCGGATGTTCTCCACATCGCTGGTGCGCAGCGCTTCCTCGGTGAGCAGGATGATCGTCGGCATGCCGCGAGCATAGTTCGCGCCGCCGCTCGATCCGTACCGCTCAGGCGGGGCTCGGGGCTGGGGTGCGGCCCCGTTGCAGCAGCACGACCAACCCGGCTGCGAGCACGATGCCCAGCAGCGGCGGGATGCCCATCTCGAGCTGTCCCGTGACGTAGGCGGCGACGCAGCCGACGGCGTACGCGATCAGGTTGCGGGGCTCCACAGCGGGCAGCGTGTGGGTGTCGGGGACGCCCTGCCGCCAGCGGCAGAAGTAGTCGGCGATGATGACACCACCGAGTGGCGGGATGAAGGTGCCCAGCAGGCCGAGATAGGTGATGAGGTTGTTCTGCACACCGGTGAGAGCGAGCACAGTCCCGATGACCGAACCGACGATGATGAACGGCGTCTTGCTCGGCCGGTCGAGCAGCTCGGCCCCCGCGACGCCAAAGGCGTAGGCGGTGTCGGCGTTCGAGGTCCACAGGTTCCCGAACAGCAGGAACACACCCCAGCCGATGAGACCGAGGTTGAACAGCACGAGCACGAAGTCGGCCTCGCCCGTGGTGAGGGCACCGATCGCCCCGAACACCACCATCGCGCCGTTGCCGATGAGGAACGCCAAGAGGCACGCCAGCACCGCCGAGCGGCCGCTGCGTGCGAACCGGGTCCAGTTGGGTGCCTGGGTGCCCGCCGAGGCGAACGTGCCGACCACGGTGGTGATCGCCGTCGCGACACTCATGGTCGCGACCGGTTCGATCGCCGCGAGCGCGTCGAAGCCACCGGCGTCGGAGACGGACCGCACCGCTACCCAGACCGCGAGAACCAGCACGAGTGGGGTCGCCACGAGGGACGCCCAATACATGCCGCGGTAGCCGTACAGGGCCGTGACGCACATCAAGGCGCTGGTGACCACCATGATCGCCGCACGCGGGGCGAAAGTCTCCCAACCGGCGGCCTGTGCTGTGAGGTCACCGATCGTGCCGACGACCACGCCGTACCAGCCGATCTGCGTGCCGCCGAGCAGCACCGACGCGAGCTTGGAACCGCGCATCCCGAAGCTGCGACGCGCCATCACCACCGTGGTCAGACCCGCACGAGCACCGACGTAACCCATCAAGGCGACGTAGCAGCCCAGGATCGTCGACCCTGCGAGCACCACCCCGAGCAGGCTCCAGAACGGGAACGCCGGGCCGATCGTGGCTCCGGCCAGCATCGTCGGTGTGAACACCGTGAAGCCGACCAGCACCACCACGAGCGAGAGCGCGGTGCGGCGGGCATGCCCGGGGACAGGCGTGACGGGATAGTCCTTGTCGATCGGCTCCGGCGGATCGAGGACGTCGTCGGTCACGCCTCCTCCCCGATGTCCTCGGCCCAGATCTCGGGGCGTTCGGCGATCATGCGCTCCATCAGCGCGACGCAGCGCGGGTCGTCGAGCACGGTCAGGTCGATGCCGTGACTGCGCAGCCACTTCTCGGAAGCCTGGAACGTGCGGTTCTCGCCGATGACGATGCGGGGGATCTCGTACAGCACGGCGGTGCCGGCGCACATGTAGCACGGCGAGAGGGTCGTGTAGAGCGTGCTCGCGCGGTACACCGAGGCCGGCAGCCGCCCGGCATTCTCGAGGCAGTCGGTCTCGCCATGGCGGATCGCGCTGCCCAGCTGGACCCGCTGGTTGCGCCCGACGGCGAGGACCTCGCCGTCGTGCACGAGCACCGCCCCGATCGGGACACCGCCCTCGTCCCACCCTGTGTGTGCCTGTTGCAGTGCGAGGTCCATGAAGCGGGCGTCCTCGGTACTCATCGCGTGCCTCCCCGGGCTGATCGTTCACGGCAGCGTAGTGAGGAGCCTGTTTCCGCGGTGTGACGCCAGGTCGGTGTGTGAGGCAGAATTCCTGCTGATGAACGCCGAGACCGGGCAGACCCAACCTGGAGCATCTGTTCCGCGCGGTCCGGTACGGCGATGGTTGACGGCCCGCCCTGCGGATGTCGTAGACATCTTCGTCTACGTGGTGGTCCTGAACTTTGCCATCGAGTACCTGCCCGAGGTGATCAGCGAGGGGTTCACGCTCTCGCTGCTCACGGCCATCCTGCTCAAGGTCGCGCTGGAGGCCGTGCTGCTGCTGAAGTCGGTCGTCATGGCGCGATGGAAGGCCGCGACCACCACGCGCGCGAAGGTCGTCTCCGGTCTGGCCCTGTGGGTGGTGGCCGCCGGGAGCAAACTCGTGGTGCTCGAGCTCGTCGCGCTGGTCTTCGGTGACGCGGTCAGCCTCGGCGGCTTCGTGCCGGTGACCCTTCTGATCGTCGCGCTGCTGGCCTCGCGAGCGGCGGTCAGGCGGCTTCTCGCCGATCCCGTCACACTAGGGACGCACTGATCCTCGATCGCGCTGGTATCGAGAGATCGTCCTGACGGGTTCGAAACCCGCGCTCGTGTAGAGCCGGTCGGCCCCGGTGGGGCTGGTCGAGTCGACCTCGAGCTCGGCGACGCTCATCCCGGCGGCCCGCGCGGCGCGGAGGGCCTCGAGCAGCACGGCGCGGGCGAGCCCACGACCGCGTGCCTCCCGCCGGGTTCCGAGGATCTCGATATGCGCCACACCCGGCTGCGGCTCGCCCACCAAGGAATAGGCGAGGACTCGATCGCCTTCGAGGACCACACGGGAGAGGTCGTGGCGGTTCTCCTCGCCGGACATCCAGTGCTGCCAGACGTCCTCCGGGGCGGGCGTGAAGTTGCGGTGGTCGCGGAAAGCGTCGTTGTGCGCCTCCCGGGTCGCGGCCAAGCCGGGTGCATCCGGTGGCACTGCCACCGCAGGCTCACCGGGATCAAGCCACGCCGCGAGGGCGACCTCCATCGTGATGAAGTAGTTGTCCGGGCGGTACCCGTGCTTCTCCAGGAGCCGTTGCGTGGCTGAACCAGCGGTGCCGCCGGGTGCACGGAGCCGGACCGGGAGACCCGGGAAGCGTTCGTGCGCGATCTCCTCCGCACGCGCTTCGAGGCGTCCGAGCAGCGCTGACCCGATGCCGCATCCACGGTGCTCAGGGTGCACGTGGCCGTTCGTGACGACCATCGCGTGGCCGTCGAGCGGTTCCGAGCCGCTCCAGGTGCTGCCGGCCGCGACGAGCGTCCCGTCAGCCCACGCACCGACGCTGTCGGTCGCTGCGTCGAACCGCGGCATCGAGAACTGCTCGGCGACGGAGGCCGCGGCGACCGGCCGGCCGGTGTCATCGGCCACGATCGCCGTGTTGATCAGCTCGGTGAGCGCGGGCACGTCCTCGGGCGCGAGGGCACGCCAGCTGAGTGACGTCACCCCATCACCTTGCTGAAGTCGCCGGTGCGCCACCGCGCCACCTGCAGCGTGATCAGGGTGTCGTCGCGCCGGCCGGGACCAGCGGCGTACACCGCGGCAGCCTCGGCACCGAGATAGCGTGCGGCGATCGCCTCGACCACGCCCTCGCGGATCGACGACACCGAGGCTGGGCCCTCGACCGTCACGAACGCCGGCGGCGTGCCCTCGAACTGCGCGCACAGGCTCGCCACTCCGCTCGCGCGGATCAGGTCGAGCTTCGCCGTGTCGCTGGAGGTCGCGATCTCGACCACGCCATCGACGTAGCGGTACCAGACCGGCGTCAGCGAGGGAGGCCCGTCCGGGCGGGCGACACCGAGCACCCCCACGTGCACATCGGCGAGGAACGCCTCTCGTTGATCGCGTGTCATGGCCAGGCTCATGCGCGTGCTCCGTTCTCCGAGACGTGGGTGTGTCCGTGGCTCAGCAGCCGGTCTCGAAGGCGTGCTGCGGCGCGGTCCATCTGGGCATCAGGCAGGTCGGTGAGCACGTTGGCCGGGTTGAAGTCAGCAGCGCTTCGACTTGGCCAGACGTGCACGTGCGCGTGCGGGATCTCGTATCCCTCGATGAGCATGCCGATCCGCTCGGCGCCGAACTCCTCCCGCTGTGCCAGCCCGATGAGGCGAGCGACCTCGAAGAGATGCGCTGCGACGTCGGGCTCGAGATCGACCCACTGGTCGACCTCCACCCGGGGCACGACCATCGTGTGCCCGAGCTGCAGCGGACCGATCGTGAGGAACGCGACGCAGATCTCGTCGGACCAGACGAACCGGCCCGGGATCTCCCCGTCGATGATGCGGGTGAACAGGGTAGCCATGGCACCAACGTAGCGATGAGCGGTGCGCGGTGCGACGATGGGAACATGCCGAGGTACGTCGCACTGCTGCGGGGCGTCAACGTCGGCGGCGTGCGGGTCGCGATGAGCGATCTGCGCGCCGCCGTCGAGGGACTCGGATACACCGATGTTGCGACGTACGTGCAGTCCGGCAACGTCACGTTCACGGCAGACGGCAGACCTGAGGACCTCGCCGGCATCATCCGCACCGCCATCGCGGCGTCCACCAGCATCGACCCGCTGGTCATCGTGCTGACCGCGCAGGAGTGGCATGAGGTGGTCGCGTCGAACCCGTACCCGGAGGAGACGGAGCCGACCCGGCTGCACGCCGTCATCGCCGCGCGTGACTTCACCGACGAGCACCGGAAGGCGGCGCTGCAGGTCCGTGATGCCGTCCGCGAGGCGGGGTCCGATGACGACCTGACCGTGGTCGGGCGGGTGGTGTACCTGCACCTACCGGGCGGCATGGGGCGCAGCAAGCTCGCCGAGAAGCTGGGGCGCAGCAAGGCCGCCGGTCACCTCGAGGCGACGGCGAGGAACTGGCGCACTGTGCTCGCTCTGGCCGAGAGGCTGGGTGGATGAGCCGGACCGGGGTCGCCGCCACGCTGCTCGTCACGCCTGCGGGCGTCCGACGGCGGGGTGTCGTCATGGTCTCCGGCCTCATCTCTCGCGTGTCGCGGCTCCGGGTCCGATGATCGAGGTCGGACTCGCCGAGTCTCTGGCGTGGCGGCTGGGCCAGCACGCGTTGCACACCCCCGCGGCGACCGGGGTGGTGGGCGCGGCTGAACGGGTCGTAGCCACGCGCGCCTGGCCGCAGGAGGTCGCCGAGCTGGCACTCGCGATCCGGCAGGCGGACCCGCAGCCCGGTGCGCTGGCACGTGCGCTCGAGACCGGTGAGCTGGTGCAGAGCTACGCGTTCCGCGGTGGCGCGTACGTGTTCACTCCCGATGTCGCCGCAGTGCTGCTCGCGGTCCGGACCACGAGCAGGGTATGGGAGTCGCGTCGGTGGCAGGTGCAGGGCGGGTTCGAGATCGGGGACTGGGAGCCGCTGCGGGAAGCGGTCCGGGGTGCACTGGCACACGGCCCGGCCACTCGCGCGGAGATCGGCGAGCATCTGCGGGAGTCGGGCTTGGCGCACCTGGCCGAGGCTGCCACGACCGGGAGGGGTGCCGACAGCCTGTACAAGCCGTTGCACTGGTGGGGCGATATCCGGTTCGGTCCTGCTCGTGACGGTCAGTCGACGTTCCGGCTGCTCGACGGCGACCCGTGCTGGCCCGGCCTTCCCGATGTGGACGGCGCGGGTCGGGAGGCGATCCGCCTCTACCTGGCTGCCTACGGTCCGGCCACGTTCGAGAACCTGCGCTATTGGCTCGCCGAGGGTCTCAGTGCGCCGAAGCGGCGTCTGGAGCAGTGGATCCAGGACCTGGGTGAGGAGATCACGACCGTGGTGTGCGCCGGTGTCGCGGCATACGTGCTGACGAGCACGCTGGACGAGCTGCGAGACAGCGAGCCGTCGACGGCGATCTCCTTGATCCCCGGCTACGACCCCTGGGTGCTGGGACCGGGCACGGCCGACGCACGCGTCGTGGCCCCGCGGTGGCGGTGGCTGTTGACCCGCGGCGCCAGGCCTGTGCTGAGGGGCGGTGTCGTGGCCGGTCACTGGCGCAGGCGAGGGCCGCGCGTGGAGGTGTCCTGGTTCGCCGAGGCAGGCGCCGAGCCGATGGCCGACCTCGAGGCCGCGGTGCGTCGCCTGGGTGCCGCTCACGCGGACACGTTCTCTCTCGACGTCGTCGGCAGCGGATGAGATCCGCCTCGGAGATCACTCCACCGTGGACCATGGCAGCTCAGGGCGGAGAAGCCGGACGAACCGGCCGACGATCGGATTGATCGACTCGTCGCTCCATGCGAGGTGAAGGGCGACGCTCCGCCGGTCCCGCTCGGCGAGTTCTCGATAGACCACTCCTTCGACCCGCATGGCCGTGCAGGAGCGTGGGACCAGCGCGAAGCCGCGACCCGCGCGCACCAGAGCCAGCATCGTCGGGACCTGTGAGGCGATCTGTCCCTGCAAGAAGCCTGCGACGCCGACCAGCGCGGCGCACACCGTGTGCAGGTACGGCTCGCCCTCCGGGCTGTAGCCGATGTAGCCGTCGGCGATGTCGGCGAGCGAGACTGGTGTCGCTGAGTCCGCGAGCTCGTGGCTCCGTGGAATCGCGATGACCAGGTCCTCGACGTGCAGCGTGGTCGATCGCAGTCCGTGGGACACCGGGGGCCGGACGAGGCCGATGTCGAGCTGGCCGTTGGCGAGCGCCTCGCACTGCACCTCGCTCACCTCTTCGCGGAGCGCGATCTGTACCCCTGGCAGCCGGTCGGCGACCTGCGTGATCACCTCGCCCAGCACGGCGTACGCGCCGATCGAGGTGAAACCGAGGCGGATGGTGCCGACGTCGCCAGCAGCGACACGGCGCGCGGTGTCGGGCGCGGCCTCCACGAGCGCGAGCACTCGGCGCGCCTCGGCGTAGAACGCCGCCCCGGCGGCGGTGAGCGCGACCTCGCGGCCGCCGCGATCGAGCAACCGGACACGGAGGGCGCGCTCGAGCGCCTGCACCTGCCGGGTCAACGGTGGTTGGGTCATCTGCAGGCGCTCCGCCGCGCGCCCGTAATGGAGCTCCTCGGCAACGGTCACGAAACCGCGGAGCTGGGTCAGGGTGTAATCCATGCGCCCAAGGTATCGGCGAATGCGAAAACGGGCTTGGACGGACATCGGTGCAGGTTCCTAGCATCGGTCCACGATGAGCAACAGCGATGAAGCACCGACCCGCCTCCTCATGGCGATGACCCCTGACCGCGCCCTGGACGTGTGCGACGACCAGACCCGCCACCGGCTCGAGTCCCGGTTCGAGGTGGTCTGGGCGTCGGACACGCTCGACGCGCAGGAGCTGGGGCGGCTGCTGCCAGGTACCCAGATCGTGATCACGAGCTGGGGCACCCCGCGGCTGCCAGCCGACCTGCTGAGTGAGGGCGGCGGCCCTCACGTGGTCGCACACGCCGCCGGCAGCGTGAAGCGGTTGCTGCCCAGGGAGAGGGTCGGCAACGGGCTCGAGGTCTTCTCCGCGGCCGGGCGCATCGCCTGGTCGGTGGGCGAGTACTGCCTCGCAGCGTGCCTGACCATGCTGCGAAGCCTCCCTGCCTACGACGCCTCCGTCCGCACGCAGGGCTGGCGGCCGGCGGGTGTGCGCGGCCAGGAGCTGCGCGGGCGACGGGTGGCGCTGATCGGGGCGTCGTCGACCGCCCGTGCGTTCCGGGCGTTGCTCCAGCCCTTCGGCGCCGACGTGGTCGTCTACGACCCCTACCTCCGCCCTGATAGCGCAAAGGCTCTCGGCGTCAGGGCAGTCTCCTTGGAGGAAGCGATGGCGAGCAGCATCGTGTCGGTGCACGTCCCGGACGTGCCCGCGACCACGGGCATGATCTCGTCAGCGATGCTGGCGCGGATGCCCGACGGCGGGCTGCTCATCAACTCCTCGCGTGCAGCAGCGATCGACATGGCAGGGCTGGAGCCCCACATCCTCTCGGGCCGCCTGCAGGCGGCGCTGGATGTGTACGAGACCGAGCCGCCCGAGCTCTCCGCATCACTGCGCGCCGCGTCCGGTGTGTTGCTCACACCCCACATCGCGGGCGACTCGGTCCAAGGCCACCAGGCGCTCGTCGGGTACGTCCTGGACGACGTCGTCGACTTCCTCGAGTCCGGTCATCGCGGGCCGAGCTGGGTGGACCCCGCCGCCTGGGACACCGCAGCATGAGCGCGCTGTCGGAGCCGGCACCACTCGAATCGCTCGACTCGGCCGACCGGTCGCGCGGAGCCCGGATCCGCGATGTGGAGGTGTTCGTCGTCCCCGTGCCGTTCGCGCACGAGTTCGTGATCGGCAGCGGGCGGGTCGGAGACACCGGCGCGACCGGAGACGTCGTGTTCGTGCGCCTCACCACCGAGGACGGCGTGGTCGGTTGGGGTGAACAACGTGCGCTCCCGACATGGAGCTATGAGACCGCCGAGACGATCGCGATCGTGATCGCTCGCCACCTCGCGCCGCTGGTCGTCGGGCTCACGCCGTTCGACGTCGAGCAGTTTCATCGCAGTGCCGTCGCCGCTCTCAGCCCAGCGGTCTCCAACGGGTTCCCCTTCGCGAAGGCCGCGATCGACATCGCGATGCATGACGCCGCGGGCAAGATCGCCGGAGTACCGGTGCACCAGCTGCTAGGCGGGCGCGTGCACGACCGGATCGCGCTCACCTCGGCCATCGGCATCGCCGACCCGGCGATCGTCGCCGACCGGGTAAGCGCCAGCTCGGAGTATCACGCCTACAAGGTGAAGATCTCCGGCGACGTCGATACCGATGTCGTTGCGGTGCACACGGTGGCGGAACGGGCCAATGGCAAACCGCTGTGGCTGGACGCCAACCAGGCGTACCGGCCCACCGCGCTCAGGAGGTTGCTGGACGGCATCAAGGACGTCCCGAACGTCGTCTGCGTCGAGCAGCCGGTGCCTGGCACGGACTGGGGAGCGATGGCGCGGCTCCGATCGAGCATCGACCTGCCCGTCGCGATCGACGAAGGCAGCTTCACGGCAGCCGATCTGGCGAGGGCCGTGCAGCTCGGCGCCACCGACCTCGTCGTCGTCAAGATCTGCAAGGCGGCGGGGCTTCGACAGGCCCAGCGGACCATCTCCGTCGCGCAGGCGCACGGCGTCGAACTGCTCGCGAGCGGACTGACGGACTGCGGCATCGGCTTCGCCGCCGCGCTCCACCTGTTCAGCGCATACGACCTGGCCCTGCCGGCTGAGCTCAACGGGTATGAGCTGCTCGCCGAGATGTACGTCGACGGCCTCGAGGTCACCGGGGCCGTCGCCGCTGTTCCCGTGGCGCCCGGCTTGGGCGTCACGGTCGACGAGGAACGGATTCGGGCCACCGCGAGGTAGCCCGACGCTCAAGGGATGACGAGGAGGACATGCCGGAGATGACACTCACCCGACGTTCGTTCCTGCGCACCGCAGGACTGACCACCGGCGTCACCGGTCTCGCTGTCGCGGGGTGTGCCCCCACGGTCGAGCCCGACACCGTGACGTGGTCGATGTGGTCCAACGGACCCACCGAGCAGGAGGTCTGGGACGCGTTCAGCGACTTCGTCGAGAGCGAGCTGGGGCAGCGATCGCTCGTCGATCTGACTCCCTCGGGCGGCTATGTCACGCGGATGGACCTCCAGCTGGTGTCCGGGACGCAGCGCATGGTCCACGGCGTGAACGGTTGGTTGCTCCCGACCTATGCCGGCCGCGGAGCGCTGCTGCCACTCGATGATCTGATCGCGGGCGACAGCGCGTTCGACCACGACGACTTCTTTCCGGCGATCCGCGACATCGCCACCTTCAACGGCCAGACCTACGGCATCGGGTTCGATGTCGCGCCGACAGTCCTGTACGTGAATCTGTCGCTCTTCGAGGCCAACGGGATCGCACCACCGGACCCGACGGTGCCGATGTCGTGGGAGGAGTTCCGCGACCTGGCGAGCGCCTTCAGCGCGCAACCCGATCAGTACGGCTTCTCGTGCGCACCAAGCCTGGACGACCTCGTGAGCTGGCTCTACTGCGCCGGCGGCAACGTCATGAACGAGGAACAGAGCATCTCGACGCTGCACACCGCCGAATCGATGCACGCGTTGGAGTTCATGGTCGGCCTGTTCACACGCGAGAAGGTGACGCCACCGATCTCCAACCTCGTGACCACCGACTCGCTCGCGCAGTTCCTGGACGGCAACGTCGCGATGATGCAGAACGGCCCTTGGCAGGTGCTCAACGTCCGTAACGCCGACTTCGAGTGGGACGTCGTGCCGTTCCCCGCGGGTCCGGTCGGGAGCACTCCGCGCCTGTCAGGGTCGGTGTTCGGGATCCCCAGCGCCACCCGCGACGTCGAGCTCGCGTGGCAGCTGCTGACGACGTTGACGAGCACGGGAGCGCTCGACATCTACGCCCGGGCAGGGCGCAACAATCCCGCCCGCGCCTCCGCGAGCTCGGCCTTCGCGCCACCACCTGACAATCTCGGAGTCGTCCAGCGGATCCTCGCCGGCGAGATCGCAGGCGGGCACCAGTACGACGTCACCACGAATTGGAACGAGGTCCGGAACCTGCTGGCGCAGGAGCTTCCCCGTGCCTTCCTCGGTCAGCGGACACCGGCCGAGGTCATCGACTCCGTTCGCCCGCGGCTCGACGTCCTGATGTCGCAGAACACCGACAACATCCGCCAGCTCCGCGCGGGCTGAGCCGGGCGATCCACTCGAAGAGGAGCTCTATGGCTGTCAACGTTGACACGGTCCCGACGACGGCGGCGGCACCGCCTGGAAGACGACGGCGACCCTCGGGCGCCGGGCGGGAGCGCACCGTCCTGGTGGCGTGGCTGTTCCTCCTCCCGTCCTTCCTCGGGTTCGCGATCTTCACGGTCCTGCCGGTCGGGGCCGCCGCGGTCATCTCGCTGCTCGACTGGAACCTGTTCAGCGCACCCCGGTGGGCGGCGCTCGACAACTTCGCCCGGCTCGGCAGCGACCCGACGTTCTGGGCCGCGCTCCGCAACACGGCGATCTTCACGTTCACGAGCGTGCCGCTGACGATCGCGGTCAGTCTCGCCCTCGGCGTGCTGCTCAACCATGCGATCCGGTGGATCGCGCTGTTCCGCTCGCTGTTGCTGCTGCCGTACGCCACGATCACGGTGGCGGTCGCTTTTGTGTGGATGTGGCTGTACATCCCGACCGGCGGTCTGTTCAACACCGTGCTCGGATGGTTCGGGATCGACGGTCCGGCGTGGCTGGTCTCGGAGCACTGGGCGCTGCCCGCTCTCGTGATCATGAGCGTGTGGAAGTCGTTCGGCTTCGGCATGGTGATCTTCCTCGCCGGCATGCAGGCGATCCCGCAGCAGCTGTACGAAGCGGCGATGGTCGATGGTGCGAGACCGTGGCGCCGGTTCACGAGCATCACGTTGCCGATGCTCTCGCCGTCGATGTTCTTCGTGGTGATCACCTCGGTGATCGGTTCGTTCCAGGTCTTCGACCAGGCGCTCATCATGACGAACGGCGGCCCGGGTACGAGCACCACCACGCTTGTCATGTACATCTACCGCACCGGCTTCGAGAACTACAACCAGGGTTATGCGACGGCTCAGGCGATCGTGCTGTTCGCCTTCATCGCGGTGATCACCGCCGCGCAATTCTTCATGCAGCGGAGGTTCGTCCACTATGACCAGTAGCGTCGGAACCCCACGGGTCCCACTGATCGCGCATCGGCCGGGTGCCCGGACAGGACCGCAGGGCAGCACCGCGGAGCATCGTGCCCGGTTGGTGATGTTCGCGTGCGTCCTGGTGACCGCGCTCTCGCTGACGCCCGTCGTGATGATGGTTCTCGTCGCGTTGCAGTCGGATGCCGAGTCGATGGCGGCCACGCCGTCTCTGTGGCCTACCAGCTGGCATCCGGAGAACCTCTCCAGGGTGTTCGAGCTGGTGCCGCTCGGCCGCTACCTCGGCAACACGGTCGTCTTCGCCGGGGGCACTGCCCTGCTCGAGACCGTGACCGCCGCACTCGCTGCCTACGCCTTCGCGCGGCTGCGGTTCCCTGGTCGGGGGGTGCTCTTCGGGGTCTACCTGGCGACCCTCATGATCCCGACCCAGGTCACCCTCATCCCGCAGTTCATCATGGTGGCCAGGCTGCAGTGGGTGGACACCTGGTGGGGCATGATCCTGCCGCACGCGTTCACCGCTCTCGGGGTGTTTCTGCTCCGGCAGTTCTTCCTCGGGATCCCGCAGGAGTACGAGGACGCCGCGCGCATCGACGGCGCGAGCAGGTGGCAGGCGTTCGTCCGCATCATCATTCCGCTCGCCGTACCCGCCGTGGCGACCCTGCTCGTGTTCAAGTTCATCCAGCAGTGGAACAACCTGCTCTGGCCGTTGGTGGTCTCGAACACGGAGGCGACCCGGACCGTCGCTGTCGGCCTGCAGGTCTTCCAGGACACCAACGGCACCCAGTGGAACCTGCTGATGACTGCAGCAGCGATCACCACGATCCCCCTGATCGCGTTGTTCTTCCTGACCCAGCGGTGGTTCGTCCGCGGGATCACGATGAGCGGACTGGGTGGGCGATGAGCGCGCAGCCGATCTGGAGCGTCTTCGGCAAGCCGTGGGCCGGGACGGCGCCAGGACAGCTGGGCGGCTGGCTCGCCGACCGTGGATTCCAGGGCATCGAGGTCCCCGTTCGTGACGGTGCCTTCGTGACGCCTGAGCGGGCGCGGGCGGCGCTGCCGCCATACGTGGCGGCGTTGCAGGCACACGGGGTGCGGGTGATCAGCGTGGCGTCGGATCTCGACGAGAGTGTGTTCGCCGCTTGCGCGGAGGCAGGCGTCGAGGTCATCCGTGTCATGGCACCTGTGCGGGATCACGACTACCGTGGCTCCGTCGCCCTCATCCACCGACAGCTGTCGGAAGCGTTGCCGCTGTGCGAACGCCACGGGGTGCGGATCGGCGTGCAACCTCATCACGGTGCGTACGTCACCAGCACTCTCGGGGTGCTGCAGCTCATCGACGACCTTCCGGCTGAGCACGTCACCATCGTGTGGGACGCGGCGCACGATGCCCTGGCGGGTGATGACCCGGTGACGACTCTCGAGCTCGCGTGGCCGCGTCTGGAGATCGTGAACCTCAAGAACGCCCACTACCGCGCGGTCGAAGGGCCGGAGGGGACGAGCTGGAAGCCCTGGTTCGGAACCGCGCACGACGGCATGGCCGACTGGGGCGCCGCGCTGCGCCACCTCGCCGCGCGCGGCTGGCGAGGACCGGTGTGCCTGAGCGCGCAGTACAGCGCGGCGGCGGACAGCCCCGAACGAGCGGCCGAGCTGGTCGCGAGAGACCTGCGGGTGGCTCGGGCGCTCTGGGAACGTCCCGAGGCGACGCCCTGATCGACGTCAGCGGGGCTCCACCGTCGGGGCATCACGCTGTCCCGTGGCCAGCACCGCCCAGGTCGCGGTTGCGAGCAACGCGGTGCCGATCACGTCGGCACCGAGCTGTACGAACCGGTCGAGGTCCACCGCGAAGGAGACCGCGAGCGCGTCGGAGGCGGCCACCAGCATTGCCGCGGTGAGGTAGCCGACCACGACCAGCGTGCGGGATGCGCGTGGGAACCGCGGAGAGTCGCCGTTCGCCGGATCGGCGTTGGTGAGGAGGTTCCACACGAGCCCGATCACCAGCAGTGCTCCGCCTGCCGACCCGAGCAGCCAGCCGAGCGGGTCGGCGAGCAGGTCCCGGGCACTGATCGCACCCGCCAGCAGCAGTGCCACGCCGATCGCGTGCAACCTCGCGATCGTGACCTGCCGCCTGATCGTCCAGGTACCGGCGACGATCGTGACGATGATCAGCGTGCCGGTGGCGAGCGTGTCGAGATCAGCGGCGAGGAACGGGACCCCGACCACCTCGAGACCGCTGATCGTGCAGAACAGCCCGACCAGCAGCGCCAGCTCGGCCTGACCTCGCCGGCCGGCGCGGACCGCACGCACGGTCACCACGGTGCACATCGTGATCGCCGCCGCGGTGCCCGCAGCCAAGAGGCCGGTGATGCCGACCGCCGAGGGAGCCAACCGGACGGCGAGATCGGTCGGCACGTAGTCGATGCCGAGTGCGCCCAACGGCAACCTCAGGCCTCGCTCGAGGTTCGCCCAGATCGTGTTCGCTGCGTGCGGGAGAGCGAGTGCGATCCCTACGGCTACCGCGAGCGGCTGGAACGCGTCGGCGATGTCGGCGAGATCGGTATGC
>NZ_JBMDXJ010000160.1:0-2846 GCF_048594945.1 Pseudactinotalea sp.
CAGTCCGGCCGGCTGACCACCATCGGCTCCGACACCGTGGCCGGGCTGCGCATCCTGCGCGGCATCGGTGGCGAGGAGGCGTTCGCGCGCCGGTACGCGCAGCAGTCCCAGAAGGTGCGACACGCCGGTGTGGACGTGGCACGGGTGCAGTCGACGCTCGACGCGCTGCAGGTGCTGCTGCCCGGGCTGTTCCTCGCCGGCGTGGTCTGGTTCGGTGCGCACCTGGCGCTGCGGGGCGAGATCACCACTGGGCAGCTGGTGACCTTCTACGGCTACGCGACGTTCCTGACCCAGCCGCTGCGCGCCGCCACGCAGGCGGTGCAGAACGGCACCCGCGCGTTCGTCGCGGCCCGCAAGATCATCGGCGTTCTGCGCACCACCCCAGACGTGACCGATGACGGCACCACCGCCGCACCCGCGGCCGGGGCCGTGCTGCGCGACGAGCCGTCCGGGCTCGAGATCCGCCCGGGTGAGCTGGTCGCCGTTGTCAGTCCCCACCCCGATACCAGCGCCGAGATCGTCACGCGGATGGCGCGGTTCGACGGTTCGGCCGCGGACGTGACGTGGGACGGCGTGCCGCTGACCGCCTTCCCGCTCGCTGCGGTGCGGCAGCGGATCGTGCTCTCGGAGCCCACCCCCTCGCTGTTCACGGGCACGCTCGCGGACGAGCTCGACGTCCGCGGCACGCTCGGTGAGGCCGAGCTGCTGGAGGCGATCCGCATCGCCGACGCGCACGACGTCCTCGACTCGATGCCGGGCGGCCTGCACGGCGAGCTGACCGAGAAGGGGCGCTCGCTCTCGGGCGGGCAGCGGCAGCGGGTGGCGCTCGCGCGTGCCCTGCTGACCGACGCCGAGGTGCTGCTGCTGATCGAGCCGACCTCCGCCGTCGACGCACACACCGAGGCGAGAATCGCGAGCAACCTGCGCGAGGCACGTGCGGGCCAGACCACCGCGATCGTGTCGGCGAGCCCGCTGGTGCTCGACGTGGTCGACGACGTGGCCTTCGTGGTCGACGGCTCGGTGGTGGCACGGGGCTCGCACCGCGAGCTGCTCGAGCGTGCCGCCACGGGCGAGGCCTGGCCCGAGGCGTACCGCCGCGTGGTCAGCCGTGCCGCCGCCGATGACGGTGACGAGACCGACCGGGCCCTCGTGGGGACCGAGGAAGGGGGTGCTCGATGAAGCTCCCGATCGCCGACGCGCCCGTACTGCGGGCACGCACCGTGGACCTGCTGAAGTCGCACCGGGGTGCGCTGACCTGGGTGGTCGCGTTGCACACCGGCGCGGCCGTGGCCGGGCTGGCCGGCCCGTGGCTGCTGGGCCGGATCATCGACGACGTCGCCTCCGGCACCACGGCGACCGCGCTCAACACGATGGCCGCCGGGCTCGCGGTGGCGGTGGTGCTGCAGACGCTGCTCGTGCGGCAGGCGCAGCGCTCCTCGATCGTGCTCGGCGAGCAGGTGTTCGCCGAGATGCGCGAGGACCTCATCGACACCGTGACCTCGTTGCCGCTGTCCACCGTGGAGCGGGCCGGCACCGGTGACCTGATCGCGCGCACCACCAACGACGTGGACCGCATCAACTTCACGGTGCGATTCGGGGTGCCACGGGTGCTGGTGTCGGTGGCGAGCATCCTGCTGACGCTGCTGGCCGCGGTGCTGACCAACGGGCTCGTGGCGCTCGGGATGTTCGTGGGCGTGCCGCTGCTGCTGGTCGCGTGCCGCTGGTACCTCAAGCGCGCCGCCGCCGGGTACCTGCGCGAGTCTGCCGCGTACGCCTTGATCAACGGCTCGCTCACCGAATCGGTGGAGGGAGCACGCACGATCGACGCGCTCGGGCTTGGCGCGCGGCGACGCCGGCGCACTGACGCCGATGTGCGCGAGG
This sequence comes from Pseudactinotalea sp., assembly GCF_048594945.1. Classification (NCBI taxonomy): domain Bacteria; kingdom Bacillati; phylum Actinomycetota; class Actinomycetes; order Micrococcales; family Cellulomonadaceae; genus Pseudactinotalea; species Pseudactinotalea sp. The sequence continues at coordinate 1,882 of NZ_JBMDXJ010000160.1, forward strand.
CGTTCGAGGCCGAGAAGTACACGCTGTGGCTGCGCTCGTGGCTCTTTCCCGGCCTCGACGGCGCGTTCATCCTGCCGATCATCGTGATCCTGGCGTGGGGTGCGTACCTCGTGGGGACCGGGCAGGCCACGGTCGGTGCCGTGACCACGGTGGTGCTCTACGCCGTCCAGATCATCGGTCCTGTCGACGAGCTGATCTTCTGGCTCGACGAGATCCAGGTGGGCGCCGCGCGCCTCGCGCGGATCTTCGGCGTCTCGCTCGTCAAGCAGGACCGTTCGGCGACCGGCGCCACGCCTGCGGCCGAGGACATCCACGCGAGCGAGCTGCGGTACGCCTACCGCGAGGGCCACAACGTGCTGCACGGGATCGATCTGGACCTCGAACCCGGTGAGCGGCTTGCGATCGTCGGGCCCTCCGGCGCTGGCAAGTCCACGCTCGGGCGGATGCTCGCGGGCATTCACCCACCCACCGCCGGGCGGGTCACGGTGGGCGATGTGCCACTGGTGGACCTCGAGCTGGACGACCTGCGCCGCCAGGTGGCGTTGGTGACGCAAGAGCACCACGTGTTCGTCGGCACGATCGCGCAGAACCTCCGACTCGCGAAGGAGGACGCCTCGGACGAGGAGCTGGCGGACTCGCTGCGTGCGGTCGACGCGTGGGCCTGGGTGCGTGCGCTCGAGCACGGCCTCGCCACCGAAGTCGGTTCAGGCGGGGTGGCGCTGACGCCTGCGCAGGCGCAGCAGATCGCGCTGGCCCGGCTGGTGCTCCTCGACCCGCACACGCTCGTGCTCGACGAGGCGACCTCGCTGCTCGACCCGCGCGCGGCTCGACACCTGGAGCAGTCGCTGTCCGCGGTGCTGTCCGGGCGGACCGTGGTGGCGATCGCGCACCGCCTCCACACCGCCCACGACGCCGACCGCGTGGCCGTGGTCGCCGACGGTCGCATCGACGAGATCGGCCCGCAC
>NZ_JBMDXJ010000161.1:0-6381 GCF_048594945.1 Pseudactinotalea sp.
GTCCCCGACATCGGCGCGGTCCGCACCTCGATGCGGACCGTGAAGGACACCACCGGCTACCGGGTCTTCAGATACGTCAACACGACGTTCCTGCTGCTGATCTGCGTCGTGACCCTGTACCCCTTCATCAACCTCGTCGCCAAGGCGTTCTCGGCCGAGGGATATATCGCGGCGGGCGAGGTCAACCTCATCCCGCGCGGGTTCAACGTGACGACGTTCTCGGCCGTCATGAGCGATGGCATGTTCTGGACGAACTACCGGAACACGGTCGTCTACACGATCGTGGCCACGGCCATCGCGATGGCACTGACCACCACGTTCGCGTACGCGCTGTCCAAGAAGAACCTCAAAGGCCGCTCCTTCTTCGTGGGCATCGCAGTCTTCACGATGTTCTTCAGCGGCGGACTGATCCCGAACTACCTGCTGATCAACTCTCTCGGCTTCAAGAACACGATCTGGGCGATCGTGGTCCCCAATGCGATCAGCATCTTCAACCTGCTCATCATGAAGTCGTTCTTCGAGAACTTCCCGGCCGACCTCGAGGAGGCCGCCGCGATCGACGGTCTCTCGACCTACGGCATCTTCGGTCGGATCGTGCTGCCGCTCAGCAAGGCCGTGATCGCGACCATGGTGCTCTTCTACGCAGTCTCCTTCTGGAACTCCTGGTTCCAGGCGTTCCTCTACATGGACCGCGCCGAGCTGTACCCGGTGACGATCTATCTCCGCAATCTGCTCGCGGCCGCGACCTCGATGGAGGACATGGGCAGCGACAACGTGCAGATCGCCTCCAACGTGCAGGCCGTCACGATGGTCCTCACGGTGCTTCCGATCATCTGTGTCTACCCCTTCATCCAGCGCTACTTCGTATCCGGCGTGATGCTCGGCTCCGTCAAGGGCTGAGCGCGCCTTCGCAGTTCCCTTTCCTCTCGCCCGCAACGACGCAAGGAGATCCCTCATGAGCGAGACCCGCACCCCTCTCAGCCGCCGCAGCCTGCTGCGCGGTGCCCTCTTCACCGCTGCGGCGGTTCCCTTCGGTGTCACGCTCGCCGCGTGCGACACCGGGAGCGTCGGTGGCGCCGGTGGCGGTGGTGGCGAGGAGCCCGCTGACCTCGACGACAAGAGGGTTGGTGCCATGGACGACTACGGCGTCGGCACCACGTTCGTGGCGACTGAGCCGCTGACGTTCGACCTCCTCTACCGGGACCACCCCAACTATGCGCTGAAGGAGGACTGGTCGTTCTTCACGCACATCGAGGAGACGAACAACGTCACCTTCAACTTCACCTCGGTCCCACTGTCGGACTTCGAAGACCGTCGCAGCCTGCTGATCGCGGCCGGCGATGCGCCGACCATCATCACGCAGGCTTACGTCGGGACCTTGAACCAGTTCGTCCCCAGCGGGGCACTTCTCCCGATCTCCCGGTACGTGGAGCACATGCCCAACTTCCTCGCCAAGACCGAGGCGTGGGGCATGCAGGCGGAACTGGACTACTACCGCCAGGAGGACGGCGAGTACTACGTGCTCCCCGGCCTGCTGGAGACGGCCAAGCCCGGGTACACGATCGCCATCCGTGATGACCTCTGGCAGGCCGCGGGCTTCGACGCCGACCCCGCCACCTTCGACGAGCTCCGAGACCAGCTGCGCACCGTGCGGGAGCAGAACCCCGACCTCGATTACGTCTACTCCGATCGCTGGTCCAGCGGCGGCCCGATGGAGGCGACGCTCAACGCCGCCGCTCCCAACTTCGGCGTGCGAGCTGGCTGGGGCTTCGGCGACGGCACGATCTGGAACGGCACCGCGTACGAGTTCACCGGCGCACTCGAGGGCTACCGGCAGCTGCTGGAGTACTTCCACTCCCTCATCGACGAGGGCCTGCTCGACCCCGAGTCGCTCACGCAGGACGACGACGCGGCGATCCAGAAGTTGACCAGCGGTCGCTCAGCCGCGATCGGATCCAACGACCAGGAGATCCTCGCCTACCGCAGCAACCTCGCCGACGCCGGCAACACCGACGCCGTCATGCGGCAGATCATCGTGCCGGCCGGGCCCGCAGGCAACATCATCAACTCTCCCCGTTTCGAGTCCGGTCTGGCGTTCTCGTCCGGCGCCGCCGACCAGGACAACTTCGTGGCACTGCTGCAGTTCGTCGACTGGCTCTACTACTCCGACGAGGGCTTGGAGTTCGCGAAGTGGGGCGTCGAGGGCGAGACCTTCACGCGCGGTGCCGACGGTGCCCGCGAGCTGCTGCCGGACATCGACATCAACGGCCTCAACCCCGGCGCACCGAAGATGCTCAACACCGATTTCGGCTATCACAACGGCGTCTTCATGCCTGCGCACGGGTCGACCCAGGACCTCATCGACTCGATGCTGCGGGACGAGGTCGTGGAGTTCCTCGCCAAGATGAACGAGAAGGAGCCGCTCGACCTCGGACCGGGCTACCTTCTGAACGAGCTCGACCAGGAACAGGCCGCGCTGCAGCAGACCGCGCTCAAGGACGCGACCTATCAGGCCACCGCCGCGTTCCTGCTGGGGCAGCGCTCGTTCGACGACTGGGACGCCTTCCAGGGCGAGCTCGAGGCCGCCGGACTGTCCAACTACCTGCAGAAGATCAACGACAACATCCGCGAGGCCTGAGTTCCACACCATGACGCAGATGACCAGCAACTCGCTCCCCGGTGAGCTCGGCCGGGGATCACTCGGCCGAGCCACCGTGACGGTGCACCGATTCGGTGCGATCGGCCTCGGGTTCGTCCTCGCGAGCCTCCCCGCGGTAGCGGCCGGCATGCTGCTGCCGTGGGGTGGGCTGGCGCTGCTGGTCATCGTGCTGCTGACCGTCGCGGTGGCGGTCGCTCTGGCGGCTGCTCTGGCGGCGTGGCGAGACGAGCGCGGTGCCGAGCACCCGGCGCCCTGGGCGGCATTCTGGCGCGGGTGGAGGCGGAACGCCGTCGACGTCACTCGGGCCGTGACGCCCGGGTTGCTGCTCATCGGGATCATCGCGGTCTCGGTCGCCGATGCCGGCGCCGCCGGCGTCGGCGCCGGCTACGCGTGGCTGCTGCTGGGCATCGCTGCCGTGGTCTCGCTGATCAGCATCCGCGTCGCGGTGCTCGCATCGATGTTCTCGTTCCGCACCCGCGACCTGTGGCGACTCGCTGTCTACACGCTGTTCCGGGTGCCCCGTGCCACGGTGGCGCTGGTGGCGGTGGCGATCTGCGTCGTCGGTCTTGTGTGGCTGACGAACGAGGCAGTCCCGATGCTGCTCGGCGGGGCCGCAGCGCGGCTCCTGCTCCACCATGAAGGCCCGGTCATCGACCTCGTCCGCAACCAGTTCACCCAGGAAGGCAAGGACGTCTCATCGTGACGACCTCCCAGATCCACTACGGCGGCGACTACAACCCCGAACAGTGGCCCCGCGACGTATGGGAGGAGGACTACGCGGCCTTCGACCTCGCCGCCATCGACACGGTGACCATCGGTGTGTTTGCGTGGGCACACGTGCAGCCCGCCGAGGACGTCTACGACTTCACGATGCTGGACGCGATCGTGCAACGCGCGGTCGAGGGCGGCCGCAAGATCGTGCTCGCCACGCCGACCGGTGCCATGCCACCGTGGCTGGCGCACGAGTACCCCGAGGTCAATCGCACGGACTTCCAGGGCCGTCGGCACGTGTATGGCCAGCGCCACAACCACTGCCCGAACGCTCCGGCCTACCAGCGGCTCTCAGCCGAGCTCGCGGACCGCATCGCTGCTCGATATACGGGGACGCCTGGTCTGATCGCCTGGCACGTGGCGAACGAGTACGGAGGGCCGGACGGCTCCTGCTACTGCGACCACTGCGCCGCCGCCTTCCGAGTCTGGCTGCGCGGGCGGTACCGCGACCTCGACGAGCTCAACGAGGCCTGGAACACGATGTTCTGGTCGCACCTGTTCACCGACTGGGAGCAGATCGTCCCGCCGAACGCCCTGAGCGAGCACTGGCGTGGACCCAACCACACCGCGTTCCAGGGCATCACCCTCGACTACCGGCGCTTCATGTCGGACGCGCTGCTGGCGAACTTCGTGTCCGAGAAGGAGCGGATCCGGCGCCACGACGCCGCCACACCCGTCACGACAAACTTCATGGGGCCGTTCCGACCGATCGACTACCACCGCTGGGCACCACACCTGGACCTCGCCACCTGGGACAACTACCCACCCGGCCAGCGAGAGGAGGTCCGGATGGCCTTCAGCCATGACCTGATGCGCGGGCTGAAGGACGGAGCCCCCTTCTGGGTGATGGAGCAGACCCCCACCATCACGGCGAGCCGCGACGTCAACCCGGTCAAGCGGCCCGGCGTGCTCGGGCTGTGGTCGTGGCAGGCGATCGCGCACGGCGCCGACGGCGTCCTCTACTTCCAGATGCGTCAGTCACGGGGCGCGTGCGAGAAGTACCACGGCGCGGTGCTCGACCACGCCGGCCGCACCGATACGCGTGCCTTCAAGGAGATCGCCTACCTCGGCCATCAGCTGCAGGAGCTCGGAGACGCCGTGCTCGGCGCGCGCGTGCCCGCCCGCACAGCCGTGATCTTCGACTGGGACTCCTGGTGGACCACGGAGATGACCGACGGCTTCAACCGGCACGTGAGCTATCTCGGCGTGGTGCTGGGGTACTACGGCGCGTTGTGGCGCGCCAACGCTGCCGTGGACGTGGTCCCGTGCACTGCCGACCTGAGCGGCTACGACATCGTGATCGCGCCCGCGCTTCACGTGGTCAAGGGCGATATCGCCGACCGGCTGCGCGCCGTCGTCGAACGCGGTGGCACCGTGGTGACATCGTTCTGGGCCGGTCGCGCGGACGAGAGTGCTCGTGCCTTCCTCATGGACGCCCCTGGCCCGTTCGGCGACCTCTTCGGGGTCCGGGTCGAGGAGACCGACTCCGCTCCCCCGGGTGAGGCGAACACGGTGACCCTGGCCCTGCGAGGCGACCCCACGCCGTCGGCCGCCTCGCTGGTGTTCGAGATCTTGGAGCCGGAGGGTGCCGAGGTGATCGGGACCTACCAGCAGGATTTCTATGCGGGCCGGGCCGCGGTCACGCGGCGCCGGGCCGGAGCCGGCGAGGCCTGGTACGTCGGTACCGATCTCGACCCCAACGGCCTGGACACGATCGTCCGCACTGTGCTCGAACGGCATCAGCTGCTCGGCCCGCACGCTGACAACCCCGACCTCGAGGTCGTGGACAGGGAGGGCATGAACGGCACCTACCGATTCCTCCTCGACCATGCCGCCGCCACGGTCGAGATCCAGCACATCTCCCCGCCCCCCAACCCCGATTTCACTGACGAAACCTCACATCCCTGATTTCACTGACGACACCACACCGCTGCGGGATTCCAGCGCTGTTCGTATCTCTTCGGCCAACGCCCACGGCTCGTGGAGAATCCGCTCCCACGTGACATGAACGACCGCGTAGCCGAGGTCGCGCAAGAGCTCGTCGCGCGCGATCTCGTCAGGGGCGGAGGGATCGGGGTGCGCCAGGCGGCCGTCGTACTCGAGGATGACGCGCTCGCCGACGAACAGGATGTCTGCGCGCGCGACGATGCGGCGACCGCGGTAGATCTTCTTGTCGCCCACCCAACCGGTGAACCCGTGTGCCACGAGGAAGTCCTGCAGCTTGATCTCGGCGGGACTCACGGCACCGCGGCGGACGGCTGCGATCATGGCGCGAAGTCGGACGATGCCGTACAAACCCTTGCGTTCATGCGTCTGTGAGTCCAGCTCGTCGGCCGTCACCAGGTCGCGCGTCACCAGCCACGCGAGCAATCCCCACGCTTCGTCGGCGGGCAGCCGCCCGAGACAGTCGAGCATCGTCGTCACCCGGTCTGTCACGCGCCAGTGCTCCGTCCGTTCGACCTCAGTAGGGCGGACGCTCCAGAACCGTGGGACGAGACCATGGCGGGTACGTCGACCGGCCGGGACCAGCGCGTAGGTGAATCCATCGTCCGCCACGGTCGGGAGTCCATGGATCAGCGCGGCGGTACGGAAGCACACGATGGCGTCCGGCCATGTCAGGCAGGTCGCTATGGCTCGCTGCTCGACGGATACAGGTCCCAGCCCCACGACGTGTCCGTCACCGCAGACACGGCTGATGGATCCGGAACGACGGAGCCGACCCACGTCCGCGGCCGTGATCCCGATGTCCGCAGCCATGTCGAGCGTGAACACCCCCATGGTCGCGGTTGTCGCTCTCGTCAGCTCGGTGAGATCCATCCGACGATCTCAGCGCAGTCGAGCTGCGAGCCGCTGGCGTCATCCACACCCTGTGGATAGCCGAAGTCATGGCGCCCCGGGTCGCGTCTCGTCAGTGAAGTCGGATGGGTGACGTTTCGTCAGTGAAATCGGGT
>NZ_JBMDXJ010000162.1:0-3964 GCF_048594945.1 Pseudactinotalea sp.
CGGCACGTCGTAGTTGACCACGAGCCCGATGCGGTCCACGTCGAGGCCACGCGCGGCCACATCGGTGGCGACCAGGACCGCGAGGTTGCCGGTGCGGAGCCGGTCGACGATGCGCTCACGCTCGGCCTGTGGCACGTCGCCGCTGATCGTGGCGGCGTTGACGCCACGCGAGACCAGCTCGGCGCCGAGGTCCTCGGCCGTCTGCCGGGTGCGGACGAACACGATGGTCGCGTCGGCATCGGTGGTCGCCAGGACCCGCACCAGCGCGCCGGTCTTGTGCCTCATGGGCACGACGGCGTAGGTCTGGTTGATCGAGGTCGTGGTGGGTGCCGACGGCGTGGTGGCCACCTCGACCGGGTCGGTCATGTGCGTCCGTGCGACCCGGCGGATCTCGCTGGGCATCGTGGCCGAGAACAGCGCGGTCTGCCGCGTGGGCGGGGTGCCCTCGAGGATCGTGGCGACCTCCTCCGCGAAGCCCATGCGCAGCATCTCATCGGCCTCGTCGAGCACCAGCGTCTGCACGGTGGAGACCTCGAGTGCGCCGCGGTTGATCAGGTCGATCACGCGGCCCGGGGTACCGACCACCACGTCGACGCCCTCGGTCAGCTGACGCAGCTGCGGTCCGAACGGTGCGCCACCGTAGATAGCGAGCACGCGCGCCTTGAGCGGTGCCATCGTGCGCAGCGCCTCGCTCACCTGCAGCGCGAGCTCGCGCGTGGGCGTGAGGACCAGCGCCTGCACCCCGTGCGGGCCAGGCTGCAACCGCGCCAGCAGCGGAAGCCCGAAGGCGGCCGTCTTGCCCGTGCCGGTCTGGGCGACACCCACGAGGTCGCGTCCTTCGAGCAGCGCGGGAATCGACGCTGCCTGGATCTCGGTGGGCCGCTCGAACCCGAGCCGGGCGATCCGTTCGAGCAGAGCCTCAGGGAGACCGAGGTCGGTAAAGGAAGGATGGGAGGCGACGTCGTCGGGCACGGACGTCTCAGCAGACAACGAAGACACAGAAGACACAGCGGCAGGCTTTCACTTGAGCTCGCCGTGGGCCGTGGACGCGGTCATGAGGACGCACGCTGATGACGGGGGAGTGGCGAGTGCGGGGCGGTCACGGAAACGACCGCAGGAAGCACCGAGTCTACGCGGAGAGCGCCGCGCTGTCTGCGAGGACGACTGTGACGGCGGCCTCAGCATGGGCCCGCATCGAGTCAAGCAGTGGGACGTCCACGTCGCCGGGGCGCACCAGCAGCTCGATCTCGGTGCAGCCGAGCACCACCGCGTCGGCGCCGCTCTCGTGCAGCCCGGTGATCATGTCGACGAACCGCCGGCGGGAGGCCTCGGTGACCACGCCCTGGGTCAGCTCGTCGAAGATCACGCGGTCTGCCTCGATGCGGTCACACTCCTGCGGCACGAGCGCGTCCAGTCCCCGTTCGCGCAGTCGCCCGGTGTAGAAGTCCTCCTCCATGACCCACCGAGTGCCGAGGACTCCCAGCGTGTGCCATCCCTCATGGTCGGCCCGGTCCGCGATGGCGTCGCCGATGTGGAGCAGCGGCACACCGATCGATCTCTCGACGGCGGGGGCCGCCTTGTGCATGAGATTCGTACAGATGAGCACAGTCTCGGCTCCTGCGCTCTCGCACCGTTGCCCCGCCTGGGCCAGGATCGCGCCGGCACGCTCCCAGTCGCCGGCTAGCTGACACTCCCGGATCTCCGCGAAGTCCAGCGACTGCAGCGCGATCGGCGCCGACGCGTGGCCACCGCGGGCGCGCTGCACCCCTTCGTTGATCACGCGGTAGTACTCCAGCGTCGAGTACCAGCTCATGCCGCCGATCAGGCCCACTGTGCGCATGTCAGCCATGGTGGTGCTCCGCGAGCCCCAAAGGAAGACGCGTTCTTCTGTCATGAGACCCAAGCAGCACTTATGGTCTCCCTGTGGACCCACGGCGCGTGCTGATCTTCCGTGACGTCGTACGCGCGGGTTCGATCAGCGCGGCCGCACGCGAGCTCGGCTGGACGCAGCCTGCCGTCAGCCAGCACCTGCGCGCGCTCGAGCGCAGCGTGGGGTGCACCCTGCTCGTACGCACCTCGAGCGGCGTCGAACCCACCGAGCCGGGCCGCGTGTTGCTGGCCCGTGCTGACGAGGTCGCCGCACAGCTCCACATGGCCACCGAGGAGATGGCGGACCTGTCCACGCTGCGGCGCGGTCGCGTGCGCCTGGCTGCGTACCCTTCCGCCGCCGCGACCCTCGTGCCCGCTGCCCTGGCGCGCCTGCGACATGAGCACCCGGCGATCGACGTCGAACTCACCGAGGCCGAACCCCCGCAGGCACGCACGCTGCTCGCTGAGGGTGCGGCGGACGTCGCTCTCGTCTTCACGTACGACGACCCACCGACGGAGGGCTCCGAGGTCGAGTGGCAGCTCTTGGGCGAGGAGCCGGTCTTGCTCGTGCTGCCATCGAACCAGGAACCCCGTGACACGGACCTCCGAGCGCTGTCCGACGCCGACTGGATCGTCGGCTGCGAGCAGTGCCGCGCTCACGCGATCTCGCGCTGCGACGCCGCTGGTTTCACCCCGCGCGTGCGTCACGTGACCGACGATTACGTCGTGGTCCAGAAGCTCGTGGCCGCCGGTCTCGGGGTGACCATGCTGCCCCGCTCGGCGCTCGAGGCCTACAGGCACCCGGATGTTCGCATCCTCGGCGACGTCGGGCACCGCCGCTACGGCGCATTACACCACCGTGGTGCGCGGAGTGTCCCGGCCACAGCCGCGCTGCTGCAGGAGCTCGCGCGGGCGGAGTCCGAGCGGCCGGCAGGCGCTGGCCTGGCATGATCTCGCCCATGGAGACGGAGCTCGCGAGGATGCGCTCCGCCGTCGAGGGGGCGAGCTACCCGCTCGAGGTGGCGGGCGCCGAGCACGCGCGAGCCACGCGGCATGCGCTGCTCGACCAGCTCGACGACTACATCGTGCCCCGCTATGAGCGCCTCGATGCGCCACTCCTGGCGGTCGTGGGCGGTTCGACCGGCGCTGGCAAGTCGACGCTCGTCAACGCGCTGGTCGGGGACATCGTGACCCGGCCCGGCGCGCTTCGGCCGACCACGCGCGACCCAGTGCTCATTCACCATCCGGCCGACGAGCGCTGGTTCGCCGATCTGCGGATCTTGCCCAGTCTGCCGCGCGTGCAGGGCGACGGCACGGCCTCTTCCTCCGAGGGCGAGCCCACCGCAGAGTCCGCGCTCCGCCTCGTCGCGCACGAGGGAGTGCGGCAGGGGCTCGGGCTCCTCGACGCCCCCGACGTCGACTCCGTGGTGGACAGCAACCGGCAGCTGGCCGCCCAGCTCCTCGCCGCTGCCGACCTGTGGATCTTCGTCACCACGGCGAACCGGTACGCCGACGCCGTGCCCTGGTCACTGCTGCGTGGCGCCTCCGAGCGCGACGTGGTGGTCGCCATCGTGCTGGACCGGGTCCCGCCCGAGGTCCTCGACGAGGTTGCGTACGACCTCCATCAGATGCTGGGTCGGGAGGGGCTCGCGAACGCCCCTCTGTTCCTGCTGCAGGAGCAAGCGCTCGACGGCGCAGGTCGCCTCCCGGAGTCGGCCGTCACCGACCTGCGTGGCTGGCTCGACTCGCTCACGACCGACGCCGCCTCGCGGTCCGAGGTGGTGCGGCGCACCCTCGCCGGCGCCACCCGGCACGCCGCCGAGGAGGTGCTCACGCTCGCGGACGCGGTGGACGCGCAGGCCGCCACGCGGGACGAGCTGCGCACCCGGGTGGAGGCGGCGTACCGGAGCGACGGCGTGGTGGAGGCGCTCGGCGACGGCGCACTGTTGCGCGGGGAGGTGCTCGCACGCTGGCAGGACTTCATCGGCACAGGTGAGTTCTTCCGGGGTCTGGAGTCCCGCGTCGGTCGCATCCGGGACTCGATCAGTGCCTTCGTGACCGGTCGACCCAAGCGTGAGGACGAGGTGCAGCAGGC
>NZ_JBMDXJ010000163.1:0-2387 GCF_048594945.1 Pseudactinotalea sp.
CTTGGAGCATGAGGTAGTCGAAGTGGTCGGTCATGACCAGGGTGGCGGCGTGGGGGTTGTTGTGGGCGACCATGCCCAGGCCGGTTCGCGGTGGCCGTAGTCGGTGGCCTGGTCGGGGATGTCCTGCCAGCGGCAGATGCCCACGACCCCTCGCCGGCGTGCGCGGCCCCACAGCTCGGGATCTGGGGACCTCACCCTGTGGCCTGGTTTCCGAGGGTGTTGCAGTGTTGCTGGGCGTGTTCCGTGACGGGTTGGATGAGTTCTGATACCAGCTCCAGCGCGAGGTCCTCGTCGTCCGGATACGTGGTAAGGACGCGAGCCAAGTAGGGGCGGGTCTCGCCCTTGAATGTGCAGTCGGCCGCGGCGCTCGCCAGCCCTGGCCACGCGTATGCCTCATAGGGTCCGGGGACGGCGACGGCCTCCGGTTTGGGCCAGCTCCGCATTCCGTAAGCGACTGGAGGTTCCGTTACCCCTCGGTCGGCGTAAAAGGATGCGATAATATAGATTACGGGAATTCCGTCGACTCGGTACAGGCAGCTGAATGTGCCGCTCTCTGCATCGATAAAGTTGTGGTCAACCTCAAGGCGCTCCCCTGAGGTGAAGATCGGCTCCAAGTTGACGTCGATTGGCGGCATGTTACAGAGGCTCTGAGGTACTTGGTACAAGCGTTCAGGTTCTTCCTCGGCTTCGCTCGAGGCGCAACCCCCGATAGACAAAAGAGCCAGGACTGTGCCTGCGCCGGCGGCCCAGTGCTTCGCGGTCAATTACTTGCTCCCTTCAAGCGACCCGCCCCGAAAGAAGTGTTGGCGTGGTGCCTGGCTGCGTCCTTGTATCGTTCTGCGTCTATGTGGTCGGGGAGTGGGTCTCCGTACTTGTTGTGCAGGGCGGCTTCGACGGCGGTGGCGGCTCCTGCCTCGTTCTGCGCTTCTGAGTCGTAGCGCACTTCTGCTCTTTCATTGGCGGCGTTTCGCGCCTTCTCTTCTTCCAGCTCCTTGTAGAGCCCTGCGTTGATTTCGTCGAAGATCTTCGCGGTAGCGGTTCCTGCGAAGGGGAGGTTCTTGGTGGCGGTGTCGGAGATGGTGTTGAGGCCTCGCTCGCTCCATTTCTTCCAGGTCTTGAGGCCCTCTTCGTCCATCATTTCATTATGCGCAGACGCGGCCCGGGATTCCGCCATGATGCCCGCGGTGACCGACCCCGGGTCCACTGCCCGGCCAAGTGACTGCTCGACGGAGTCCTCGAAATAGTCGTTGTCCATAGCCTGTTCGACTGCGAGTCCGGTCTGGGCGCTGGAGGCGCCTTCGATGGCGGCAAAGGCATCCTTGTCGAGGGCGAGTTGGTAGAGCAGTCGTTCGGTGTTGGGGAGGTCCGTGCGGGGCAGGTCGGGGCGGTTGGGGATGTCGCTGTAGTCGCCGAGTGAGGCGTGGACGACGGCGATGTGTTCGGCGGTGACCATGCCGATGCGTGAGGCGCGGTAGGCGTGGTCGCCCTTGGGCGCGAGGAGGTGGGTGCGGTCCTCGTAGTAGCGGAAGACCTCGATGCCGATGTCCTGTTGTTCGCGGGTGGGTGGGTCGGTGGCCAGGGATTGGTCGGCGTCGGGGGTGCGGCCGGTGGTGGCGGCGACGAGGGCGTCGGTGAGGCCGTGACGTTCGGGGTTGGACGGGCTGAGGGGGTATTCGGGGCCGGGACGTGCCTTGGCGTCGTCCTCGTCCTCGCCTTGGAGCATGAGGTAGTCGAAGTGTTCGGTCATGACCAGGGTGGCGGCGTGGGGGTTGTTGTGGGCGATCATGCCCAACTGCCGGTCGAGGAGGTCGACGGACCGGATCTCGCCGGGGTCGCCGTAGGCGGCGTGGCGCCATTTCTGCGGGTCGGTGGCCTCGGCGGTGATCATGTCGTCCGTCAGCAGGTACAGGTACGGCGCGGAGGCGGGGCGGTCGGAGGCTTCGAGGTGGGAGATGATCCGTTCGTAGCCGTAGTACGTCTCGCGGGGGTCGCCGGCAGGGTCGGGGCTCTTGGCCAGTTCGCGGTGGCCGTAGGCGGTGGTCTGGTCGAGGATGTCCTGCCAGCGGCGCCCCTCCCCGGTCCGCAGCCATTCCTGGAACTCCGGGTCCTGCGGGTGGGCGTTCCTCAGGTGCGCGGGGACGCGGGTGGTGGTGGACAGGACGGTGCCGACGCCCCGCTCGACTCGCGAGACCAGATGCACCAGCGCGGGGGAGAGGTGGCTGCCCAGCTGCATCAGCCCCTCGACACCCAACTCGTCGGCGAGGGTGTCGGCGAACGCCTGGTTGTCCCCGTGCTGGTCCAGCATCTCCGCCACCCACTGCTGCTGCAGCACGTTGGCGCGCAGCAGCGGGCCGGCCGCGTCCGCCACCTGGCGTGCCAGGGCTGCC